>NZ_JBEOOL010000001.1:0-244375 GCF_040309225.1 Pseudoalteromonas sp. GW168-MNA-CIBAN-0100
ACCAAAATAGGAACTCAGCTATGGTTTGTTTATCAATAAAAACAAATTTAAAAACGAGTTAATCTACAGGCTCGTTATGTGCTATCAACTAGGAGTTAATTTAAGCTATGGAACCTCATGTAGCCCCTTTAGTAGTGAAAGATATTATAACAATTGCTATATCTATATTGGCACTAACTATTTCATCGACAGTTTTGTATTTATCGCACATTCGTAAAAGCTCTAAAGCGATCCTTTGTCTTAATAGCAGGCTTTTTGATTGCTTAGGTAAAATAACAAAGCGACAACTTAGTTATACTCTAAGCAATACGGGCAACCAAGAGTTGTTTGTTAAAGATATTGAATTGTTAAATGGTCAGTCGCCATTAGGTCATTTGAAACACGATACGTCTTATCTAGTTATTCCTTCAGATATCATTGATCCATTCGTAATAAAACCAGGCGAAATAAAGGCTTTTATGGTATCGCATGACGTAAATTATGATTTACCGCCAGAATATGATGGTGAGTTGAATAAATATACAATTGTGAGTGTTGAAGTTATTTCTGCGAATGGAAAGCGATTTCAAATCGCTCATGACATATCAAATCTTGGCCCATCTGGGCCTGAATTAAAAGATAAGATATGGCGAGGCGTGTCACTAGGAAATAGCATCTAAGAATTAGCACATAACAAGAGCTTTAAACGGAACTAAAACAGTGGGTTAGGTTTCGCTTCGCTACACATTTTAACCCACTATTTTAGTCCGCTTAAGCTGGCGTTATATTGCTGTAAACATCGTCTGTCGCCCCACTGTCGTGTGAATTTCGTAACCGACAATCGATTAAAACATGGATAGTTTCCTCTCACATTGGTAAGGAGCCCAAATGATAGTCAAACGTCTTAGAGAAAAACGAAACTGGTCACAAGAACAACTTGCCACGTTAAGCGGCTTGAGTACTAGAACTATCCAACGAATAGAAAGTGGAAACAAGGCCAGCATAGAATCTCTTAAAGCCCTTGCCTCTGTGTTTGAAATTGACATTTCTAAACTTCAAGAGGAAATTATCGTGATAGACAAAACATCTAAAGAATGGAACAAAGAGCCAATATGGGTCAGGTTTTCGTTTTGGGGAGTAAAAGCAAGAAAGCAAATTATTATGTTAGAAATTATAACGGTGCTCATGGGCCTATTAACTTGGTTCATAAAACCCGACGTAATTGTGACGCCGGCATTTTTTCTTCTAGCTTACATCTTTTCTAACATGAAGCATTATATTGATACGAAGAAATATTGGTGAGTAGCGATATAACAACTCAATAAACTCACTCACTGCCTTCGCTGGGACGCATACACGCGGGGCGGCTTCGCCATTATGCCCCACGTGCCTGCGCCCGTTATTGAAAAGTTAGCTGCACAGTTTATTGCGGCATATTTCAATCTATAAGGATATTAAAATGAATAAAATGATCAAATTAAGTCTATTTACATTAGGCTCTCTTGTTTCAACAGTTTCTTTTGCTAACGAAATCTCTTCTGATTTTCTTAAAAAAGAAATTGAATTAGCTCTCACTCAATACTTAAAAGGCTCACCTGAAAGTGGGCTTTACGCACTTCAAGCCCTAGCAAGAATCCTAGAGTCAGATAGGTCTAGCTCCAAACTTGGGCCAAATAATTTGTCATTTACTTATTTAAGAATAGGTTTGTTACACGAACAGACAGGTAGCCAATCTAAGGCAAAAGCATATTTCAACAAAGCTTTAAGCTCTTATAAAGGTAAAAATATTGAAATTGCTCATTTAAAAGAAGCAGTTTCCAAACTAGACGAAAAGCGCAGCTAACAACACGCCCTGAGGTGGACAGCAAGCGCTAAAGCTCACTTTCCACCGCAAATTTTAACAGCGGTGATCCCTTACTTTTCAATGCAGTTAAGTAAGTTGATTCATCGTAGGGCGTATGTGTTTTCCAGCACCTAAATAGGATTCGTATCCACTTAAATGCCAAAATTTTTAACAAGACACCCAACCTAAATTTTGCACTTTTCGAATTTAGAGGCTAGCCTTTATTTAGTGTAAAAAACAAGCAGGGTGTCATATGGCTATCGCAAGAAAGCGTCAAGTAAGTTTGGTTGATACAAAATACTACCACTGTATTTCGCGTTGCGTTCGACGTGCATTTTTATGTGGGGAAGACCGTTTTACTGGTCAATCTTACGAGCATCGACGAGGGTGGGTTGAAGATAAGCTGCTTGAATTAGCCAGGGTGTTTTGTATTGATGTATGTGCTTACGCTGTAATGAGTAACCACACTCACTTAGTACTGTATGTTGATGATATTAAAGCAAATAGGCTTAGTGATAAAGCGATTGTTATTCGCTGGCATAAACTCTGTAAAGGCACATTGCTAACGCAAAAATATGTACAAGGTGAAAAGCTAAGTAAAGTTGAACTCATCTTTTTCAATCAAACGGTTAAACAATACCGAGAGCGCTTATCAAGTATCAGTTGGTTTATGCGGCTATTAAATGAAGACATTGCACGCAGAGCAAATAAAGAAGATAACTGCACAGGCCGCTTTTGGGAGGGGCGCTTTACGTCTCAAGCATTATTAGATGAAGCAGCACTTGCGGCCTGCATGGCCTATGTAGATTTAAACCCTATTAGAGCTAAAATGGCTAACACCCCAGAGGAGTCAGAGCATACCAGCATCAAACAGCGTTTAACGTATGCAAAAGAAGGCAAGCAACCAAAACAACTACTGCGCTTTGCAGGCATGCCACGTCAAATTATGCCAAAAGGACTCCCGTTCGAGCTTAAATCGTACCTTGAACTTGTTGAATTAACAGGACGTTGTATACGAGAAGATAAGCGAGGGTATATTGAGATTACACACTTGCCTTTACTAGAAAGGGTGAATATATCTCCAGAAAACTGGTTAAAGCTTACAACCCAATTTACGCGCGTATTTCATGGCGCAGTGGGCAGGCCAGCGTCACAAGAAGGTTATTGTGAAAACTTAAACCGAAAGCGGCGAGCGAATATCAGTAACTGCGAAAAGCTACTGGCATAAAACTTAAACTATTCAGTAATAAATCATAACTGCATCATGCAGCCATTTCTATGCGTGTAATTTAGGTTTAATAGGGTTAATGACTTATTTAATGGATAAAATAAAAGTCACTCAGCAAAAAAAGATTAATTCAGAATCTGAATGGCGAATTTAGTGGCACAGTTTTGTTTGTTATATTAGAGTGGATGTCTAGTTTACTGTATTGACCCATTTGGTAAACCACGGCTAGCCAGTGGCGGGTTGAAAGCATTTGGAGATTCAAAACTCGGTGATATGGCGGATGCCAAAACACGAAGAGGCTTTACTGACCACGAACATTTAGATAATGTAGAGCTCATTCATATGAACGGGCGGGTGTACGATTATAACCTTGGGCGGTTTATGAGTGTTGACCCTTTGATTCAAAGCCCAACGAATAGTCAGAGTATTAACCCTTATTCGTACATAATGAATAATCCATTGGCGGGGGTAGATCCAACAGGTTATTCTAGCTGCAACGCTGAAGATTCAGGTGGTTGTCAAAGCGAGCCGAAGGCATTAGAGATTGTAATTACTAGAGGCAAAAATAAAGGGGAATCATCTTCTAGCCCTAATGCCGCAGGTGGTGATATTGGAAGAAAAGGCAATAGTGATAATCCAAATGCACCAATTGCTAACTCTTCCAAAAGTTCTATGACGTCAAATGGTAATGAGAATACTCAGAAGAGCCAAGGTAAAATAGGAAGTGCTATTAGCGATATTGGTTCTCCCAGTACAATCACAAATAATAGAAGTACAGCTCCTTCGTCAGGAAACAATAGTAGTAAAGGACTATTTCCCAATATATCTACACTACCTGCGCCACCAAATGCTAAAAATCATATGTCTGGGATGAGATCTGCTCTGGGTTATGTGCAAAAATATGGTATGAATGTGCTTCAAACTATAGGGGGGTCTGGGCAGGCATTGTTAGGTGCTAGTTTGATGAGTAACCCAATAACTTTTATACCTGGTGCTTTAATTTTAGCGCATGGCCTTTTTAATACTGCTCAAGGTGTTGGTTTAACAGAAAGTAATTATGCTCAAGAAGGGTGGAGGTATGCATTGGGTGAACAATATGGTGATTACGCATATTTTGGTGTTGACATAGCTAGTGCCGGTTGGGCAGCTTTAGGGCGAAAAATAGGACAATTTGGACTACGAGCTTCAGGTACAAACACCATTCATCATTCAAGAAATTTAACTAATTCTTTAGGGCGGGATCGTATCCACTTTAGAGGAGATTATGTGAGAAATTATCGAACAGTATCTGGAAGTGCACTATTTGCTAATGACGCGATAGTAATTGGAAATGGAGTTATGCAGAATGCTAACTGAGAACCCGTTAGTTACATTAGTTCCTTTAATTTTTATTATTGACTTAGTTTTAACTGTGGCAGTTATAAGGAAAAAAGTAAAAGATAGGAATGTTGTTCCTGTGCTGAGGTTTTTGTTAATGGGATTAGGGGTCGCAAGTTCTTGGATTTTGTTCTTCAACTACCCATCATTAGGTCACTTATTTGATTATATTTATGGAAGTATTTTGGTTTACTTTTTAGTAATTAGAGTATTTGTACTGAGATCCTAATTGAATAATTAGGATGACACCCATCCTAATTATTACGAAAAAAGCCCATTAAAACAGGGCGCAGGTGCAGTTTATAAATAATGAATCGCGCAAAAAGATGAGCTATGTCGATAAGATGAAAGTTAAAATAGACAGCCCAATCGGACGACGACAGCTGTTTATTAAAGAATGGCAAACGATTCGGCAGTATTGAACCGGCTTTCTTTTAAATAAAAAGCGGAATATTACAGTGAACAAAGGCATGAATAAATTGACCTTACGGGGTCAAGCGAAAGTAAATGCGCAATGGCAATTGTATTGCCTTGTTCATAATATAGAAAAGCTGAAAAATACGATACATTAAAAAGGGGAAGCCCTTTTAACCTAAATTAAAGCCACTCAAACACCCGTAATCCCTTCCAAAACGCCAATTAAAACAATATCAAACACTTCTATATTCTGCGTAAAAATATAGTAATCAATTGAACCAAAATAGGAACTCAGCTATGGTTTGTTTATCAATAAAAACAAATTTAAAAACGAGTTAATCTACAGGCTCGTTATATGCAAAAGGAGAATCGCGTATGAATATCAATGCAACACTATTAGGAGAGATAATATTTATCTCTGGGATCGTTATCGGCGTCCTTAGTTATTATTTGGCTAAACGTAAAACTAGCACACCTAAAATAGCTACATTTATAGGCGTGCTATTAGCATTTATTCCGCCACTCGGTTTAATTTATATTGCCATTCTAGTGTTAAAAAATGACATTAATCAAAACAATACTACTGAGGCTGTTGAGTAATTTGCATATAACAAACAAATTATGGCGCGACGCGCAAACAGCGCGCGCCGCATATTCGAATCGTTATACGTCGAACAGGCATCAAGGATGATTTTTAATAAATTCATGAGAGTATTCAAAGAAACGAAAGGGATGCCAAAGTTATTCCGGTTTCAGCATATGCTCAACTCAATTACATATTCACTGATGGTGCTTTTTGCTTTCTGGCCTTGGCCAAACGGAGAGTATTCGTTGAATGGGCGCAGCCTTACTTATCAAGAATTTTGGTTTACAGGTATGGCACCCGGCTTTCTGTTATTTAGCATACTAATCATTGCAATTTGCTTTGCTTCAGTGAATAAACACTGGGCTGGCCGTGTTGGTACTTTTTTATACTGGGCATCTATTATTGCCTTCATGTCTTTTTATTCTTTAACTGGGGTTGTAATAGGTGGGGCAATAATAGCTGTTTGGGCGTACTATGTGTTCTATAGCACTGGCATGAGGCAGTTTTTTGTTCAATCAAACGTATAACAAAAAAATTAAGTTCGCCCGCTGCGCGGGCTGGGACACAAACATGTGGGCTGCTCACTTCGTTCGGATTTTAGCCCACATGCCTGCGCCCCTTATTTAAAAGTTATGTAACCAAGGAAGAATCGTGAAATTCTGGAGAAACTCGTCCACAGAACATTATCCAATGTGGAAAGCATTCTTAATGTACATCTGGGTAATACCTGGAGTTCCGATAGGAACTTTTTTAGGTGTTTATTTCTTAGAGGCTCGTAATAGGAGCGATGATGAATTATTACTTAGCTTGCTTAACTATCGTTTAGATTTTACTTTGATTATTTTATTTTATTTGGTGTCGGTTTTATCCTTTGGGTTTGGTCTATTAGAGCTTTAAGTAAGCCTGTTTTTCAAATTCATCAAAATAGGTTGTACTTTTACGGTTATGGCTTTTTTAAAGATGACATTGCACTTGATTCACTTCAAGAAATACGCTCCTATAATCTTGGTCCGCTGGGTCACCTAATAGACTTTAAATCTAAAGTCGGTATTACCTTTAGATCTTTTGCTTTTCTATCAAACATTAATAAAAGTAAATTAGAAAAGTTTTTTGAGGAAAGTGGTATAAAGGTTACATAACAAACCATTCAAGCAGGACATTGCTCCTCACCCGTTTTAGTGGACACCTCCTCATCACTTTGAAGAGGCTAAAATGCCTAAATATACTCAACCTAGGAAGACATGGTTTTATCCAGTTAATTTCAAAATCAAAGTGTAGTGGCATAGTGATTTTGGCCACTATTTACATACAAACTTGTATAAAACCAAGTGGGGATTTTTTATGCCTTAGTTTTATTAAAAACGCCCACTAATGTTAAACTACAAAAAATTTAATTACTTAATATTACCATGGCATTTTACATTCCTTTATTACAACCTTACTTTAAGCACATTGAAGTTGGCGATACGTTAACATCACTTTGGAGTGGGTGTGGCAATATTGTGCAGTGCCAGCTTGATGATAAGCCATGTGTTATTAAAGCGATTAAAATACCCAGTTATATACACCATCCTAAAATTAAACAAAGCGAATTTGCGCTTAAAAGAAAGCAGCACTCGTATAGTGTTGAATACACATTTTATAAGCTTTATAGCCAACATTTACCAGTACATGCGCAAAGTATTGAATGTATAGGTGCAATTAATAAAGACGATGAATACGCGCTGGTGTTTAAAAACTTTACCAAACATGGGTTTACTCAAGCAGGGCCACAACATGTTAAAGCTATATTAAGGTGGCTTGCACACTTTCATGCGTTTAACTTAAGTAAACCCGCTGATGGGTTATGGCAGCAAGGCAACTACTGGCATTTAAGCACGCGCCCAGATGAGTTTAATAAACTAAAAAATAACCTTGATAAAAAGTCCGATATTAAAAATGCTGCACATAAAATAGATGAGCAACTACAAAGTTGTGCGTATAAAACGCTGATTCATGGCGATGCAAAACTTGCTAACTTTGCAGCAAATGAGCGCGATGAAATACTCGGTTATGATTTTCAGTATATAGGTGCAGGTTGCGGGATTATTGATGTAATGTATTTTATGACCAGTTGCTTAAGTGATGCACAATTACACGGATGCGCTGATAAGTACCTTGCGTATTATTTTGATAATTTAAAGGCTGCTATTACTATTTATCATCCTACAGCACCAGCAGGTAAAATAGCTGACAATTGGCTCGCTTTATGGCCTGCTGCATGGGCTGACTTTTATCGATTTTTAGCTGGCTGGAGCCCTGAGCATCAAAAAATAAATAGTTATATGCAACAGCAAGTAAACAGCTGGTTGGCGAGTAACATTTAATAAACACAACGGGTTGATTGCTTGCATAAATATCAAGCAAAACAATACATTTTGGCACGATGTATGAAAATCTCTTTAAAACTACAGGTCAAATGACCTTTTTTAATATAAAATACTGCAAATTCTTGTATCAGTAGGTTTATATCATGGCAATTCACGTTATTTCTCACCCTCTTGTTCAACATAAACTAGGCCTAATGCGAGCGCATGGTATTAGTACTAAAAGCTTTCGTGAATTATGTTCTGAAGTTGGAACCTTATTAACTTACGAAGCAACTAAAAACCTACAGTTAGAAGATAACGAAATTACAGGCTGGGATGGCAATAAATTAAAAGTAGAGCATATTAAAGGTAAAAAAATTACCGTAGTGCCTATTTTGCGTGCTGGTCTTGGCATGATGGATGGTGTTATGCAGTTATTACCAGCCGCTAAAGTGAGTGTTGTTGGTCTTGAACGTAACGAAGAAACACTAGAGCCAGTACCATATTTTGAAAAGCTAGTAGGTAATATTGATGAGCGCCTAAGCTTAGTTATTGACCCTATGCTTGCAACGGGTGGCTCAATGATTGCCACAATCGATATGCTTAAAAAAGCAGGCTGTAAAGAAATCAAAGTAATTGTACTAGTTGCAGCACCAGAAGGTGTTGAAAGAACACTTACAGCACATCCAGATGTAGAAATATTTACAGCCTCAGTAGATAGCCACTTAAACGAAAAGGGCTATATTATCCCTGGTTTAGGCGATGCGGGCGACAAAATATTCGGTACTGTTTAGGAGTCTTAAGTGCAAAATAATGACACCTTTTCAATAAAAACTATTTTAACGGGCGCGCAAATGCTGTTTGTAGCATTTGGTGCGCTGGTATTAGTGCCGCTTTTAACGGGCTTGGATCCTAATGTTGCGCTTTTTACCGCAGGCATTGGTACCTTGCTGTTTCAGGTAGTGACTAAAGGCCAAGTGCCTATATTTTTAGCTTCATCGTTTGCTTTTATTGCACCTATTATTGCCGCTGTGCAAATGTGGGGCGTGCCGGCCACTATGGGCGGCTTAATGGTGGCGGGTTTTGCTTATATGCTTTTAAGTTTATTAGTAAAATTTAAAGGCGTTGCAACGCTTCATAAAATTTTACCGCCTGTGGTTGTAGGCCCTGTAATTATGGTTATTGGTTTAGCGCTTGCACCTGTTGCTGTAAATATGGCGATGGGTAAAAGTGGCGACGGCAGTATTCAAATTATTGATTACACCAGCGCTATTTATATTTCGTTGTTCTCGTTAGTGGTTACGCTTATTTTTGCAGTATGGGGAAAAGGCGTATTTAAGCTTATACCTATATTAGCAGGGGTTGTAGCGGGTTATTGTTTATCACTTGGTATGGGCGTTGTGCAATTTGACGCAGTGACTAACGCACAGTGGTTTGCTGTACCAAACTTTACTTGGCCTGAGTTTAAATGGCAGGCTATCTTGTTTATGGTACCTGTAGCAATAGCACCTGCAATTGAGCATATTGGCGATATGATGGCTATTAGCCAAGTAACCAATAAAGACTTTTTGAAAAAGCCTGGGCTTCATCGTACTTTGTTTGGTGATGGCCTTGCGACTTCTGCGGCATCATTATTTGGTGGCCCGCCTAACACTACTTACTCAGAAGTAACGGGGGCAGTTATGCTTACCAAAAACTTCAATCCTAAAGTAATGATGTGGACAGCTGTTATTGCCATTATTTTAGCGTTTGTAGCTAAAATGGGATCTGGTTTGCAAACTATTCCTGTACCTGTAATGGGCGGAATTATGATCCTACTCTTTGGCTCTATTGCTGTAGTGGGTTTAAATACACTGGTTAAGTCGGGCGATGATTTAACCGCGCCGCGTAACTTAAGTATTGTTGCGCTTATTTTGGTGTGCGGTATTGGTGGTATGCATATTGGTGGTAGCCAATTTAGTTTAGAGGGCGTAAGCCTCTGCGCTATTTTAGGAATAGTACTTAACTTAGTATTACCAAAAGCAGAACCTGAAAAAGTTTAATTTTGCACATTAGCTAAATAGATTGCACCATAATAGCGCATTTTTAATGCGCTATTTTTTTAACTTGTTAATAAATATGCAAAAATAATAATGGTCTAGTATCTGCATTTAACTTCCAGAACGCATTGTATGCAAAGGAGTTACTATGTCAGAGGCCAATATTGTGGATATAACCCCGTTTTTAGCAAAACACCAACTGCCTTTAAAGTATCAATATTTGAGTGAGCAATATTTTGTTCCACTCGCGCATGACATCCTCGAATCTAAAAAAACAAATACTCCTATTTTTGTTGCCATAAATGGATGCCAAGGCTCAGGAAAAACAACACTCGCTGATTTTTTAGTTACCTGGTTTTCTAAAAACACACCACTTAACAGTGTTGCATTGTCTATTGATGACTTTTATTTAGCAAAACAAGCACGTAGTGAACTTGCCAAAGACGTACATCCTCTTTTTACTACTCGCGGAGTACCGGGTACTCACGATGTAGCGTTAATGAATAGCACAATAACTAACTTACTGGCAGGAGAGGTAAACGTACCGCTTCCACGTTTTAATAAACACGAAGACGACTGCGTGCCAGCAAGTGATTGGCTAACAAACGAAAAGCCAGTTGATATTGTTATTTTAGAAGGGTGGTGTGTAGGCAGTGAGCCACAACCGTTGTTTTCATTGAGTGAGCCGCTTAACGAGTTAGAGCAACAATTTGATAAAGAAGGCGTTTGGCGCCGCTGTGTAAACAGCTGTTTGGCAAACGAATATAAAGCCGTTTTTAACCTAATTGATTATACCGTTATGCTAAAAGCACCGAGTTTTAGTGATGTTTTTACATGGCGACAAGAGCAAGAACAAAAGTTAATAGCCAAAAAAGGTGAAGGCTCAGGCACCATGACTAACGAGCAATTGGTGTATTTTATTTCTCATTTTGAGCGTATTACGCGTGAGAACTTAAACACACTGAGCGTTAAAGCAAACGCTTTAATTGAACTTGATAGCAACCGCGATATTAGCGGTATGCACCTAACGAGTGATGACACACTTCAACCCATTATTTTTACAGATTTGGACGGTACATTACTCGATCACGCCGATTACAATACCAATAATATCAGTGAGTTATTACAGCAGCTGCAAAATGCACATATTCCTGTGGTGTTTAATACCAGTAAAACTTTTTGCGAAGTTATAGAGCTTAAAAACGATTTAAACATTCAGCAGCCTTTTATTGTTGAAAACGGTGCAGCGGTATTTATTCCAGAAGATTATTTTGAACTTAAGCCTATTGGTTGCAAAAAAATAGGCGCTTACTGGTGCTACGCAATGGCAAAGCCGCTATCGAGTTTATTAGATGATCTAAATACTTTAAAAGCGGATTACAAAGCGCATTACAAATTGTTTAGTGACTTATCGAGTGAGCAAATATCAGAACTTACAGGGCTCGATGATGCGCAAGCAAGACGCGCACAAACCCGCGATTATTCAGACCCTCTTTATTGGTATGGCAACGACGAATTACTCACAGCCTTTGTAAACGATGTTGAAGCACTCGGCTACGATATAAAAATTGGTGGGCGCTTCATTCATATTGCCAAAAATACCGATAAAAGCGCTGCACAGCAGTGGTTAGTTAAACAGTTTACCCATCATTTCAGAAAGCCTCTCACGGTCATTGCATTGGGTGATAGCGATAACGATAAGCAAATGTTAGAGCATGCAAATATCGCCATTATTATCGCCAATCCGGCGAGTAAAAAACCGGTTAAATTGTCGCACAATAAAGCACGATACTCTCAATCGCCAGCACCGCTGGGCTGGATTGAAGAAATAACATCGTTGCCGTGCATTAGCAGTATTTTAAGTATTTCTGAGGAGCAAAAGTCTCATGGCTGATTTTTATCAAAATGGCATTATTACTACATTACATAACATTGCCGACAGACCAATTGAGGATCTAGAAAAAGAGCTACTTACTTTTAGCAAGCAGCGCCCAATGGGATTAATACTTCCTTCGTTATTTAGTGAACTCGAAGGCCCTGCACTGCAAAATATAGTTAGCGAATTACGCGAAGTACCGTATTTATCGCAAATTACCATAGGCTTAGATAGAGCCGACGAAGCACAGTATCGCCATGCACTTGGTTTTTTTAAAGAGCTAAACCAAAACCATAAAGTATTATGGAACGACGGCCCACGCTTACAAGCACTTGATAAAGAATTACAAGAGCTAGGCGTTGCACCGCGTGAGCTGGGTAAAGGCCGTAATGTGTGGTATTGCATGGGCTATAAATTAGCAACAGCAGAGGTGGAATCTATTGCGCTGCATGATTGTGATATTTTAACCTACGACAGAAGCTTACTTGCTCGCTTAATTTACCCCGTTGCGCATCCGCGTTTTAACTATGAATTTTGTAAAGGGTTTTACCCGCGTACTGCGAATGGCAAAATTAATGGCCGTGTATCGCGCTTATTAGTAACGCCTTTGCTTCGCTCCTTTAAAACAATTTTAGGCAATACCGACTACCTTGAATATATGGACTCTTTTAGGTACCCACTTGCAGGTGAGTTTTCGTTTAGACGCGATGTTTTAAACGATATTCGCATTCCAAGTGACTGGGGCCTTGAAATAGGCGTACTGAGTGAAATGTATCGTAATTACTCCCATAACCGCTTATGCCAAGTAGATATTGCAGATAATTACGATCATAAGCACCAAGAACTTTCACTTGATGACCAAAGCGCAGGCTTGTCTAAAATGTCGATTGATATTACTAAGGCATTGTTTAGAAAGCTGGCAACACAAGGTGTTACTTTTACCAGCGAAACAATTCGTTCATTAAAAGCGACTTACTATCGTATCGGGCTAGATTTTATTGAAACCTATCACAACGATGCGCTTATGAACGGGTTAACGCTTGATGTACACCAAGAAGAAAAAGCAGTAGAAATGTTTGCACAAAATATTATGGAAGCAGGGCAACACTTTTTAGAAAACCCAATGGAAGCGCCATTTGTGCCAAGTTGGAACCGTGTTGTATCAGCAATGCCAGACGTACTTGAGCGCTTAAAAGAAGCCGTAGAGCTAGATAACGAAGAATATAGTTAACCTGCGTGCAGGTTAACTAGCCTATAAGTCTAAACAATAAATATTAGGGGCGCATGTGATTTCAGTTAGCGAATTATTTTTACAACGAGTAGAGCAACATCTTCATATTATTTATGAGGGGGTTGAGCTGCCTTTATCGGTTACTGAGCTAGCTCAGCAACTCATTAAAATTATATTAGGTAGCAATGCACTGCGCGACCCGACCCCCCATACAAACAGATGGGATGAACAAGATATAGTATTGATTGCTTATGGCGATTCTATTATTAAACACGATGATAGTGAATTTGCCGTATCGAGCCCAATGGAGGCACCGCTTAAAACACTACACAGGTTTATAAAAGAGCAATGTGATATGCAGTTAAATGCGCTGCATATATTGCCATTTTACCCGTACAGCTCAGATGAAGGCTTTGCCGTAATGAACTACGTGCAAGTTAACGAGTCGCTAGGTGATTGGAATGATATTCAAAATATAGCTAAAGATGTAAAACTCATGGCAGATTTAGTTATTAACCACTGTTCAAGCAGAAGTGTATGGTTTGAGAACTTTTTAAATGATTTACACCCGGGTAAAGACTACTTCAAAACGGCGAGCTTAACGGATGATTTAAGCCAAGTTGTACGCCCGCGAACCTCATCGTTATTAAATACTGTAACTACGCCAAGCGGCGAAAAACATGTGTGGTGTACGTTTAGTCACGATCAGGTTGATTTTGACTTTGGCAATCCTGATGTACTTAAAGAGTTTGTGGGAATAATTAGGCATTATTTAGACAATGGCGTGCGTTTGTTTAGGCTTGATGCGGTTGCATTTTTGTGGAAACAGCTTAATACAAGTTGCATTAACTTGCCGCAAACACATGAAGCAGTAAGGCTAATGCGAACACTTATTGAGCACGCAGAGCCCAGCGTAGTTATAATTACCGAAACCAATATTCCAAACCAAGAAAACCTATCGTACTTTGGTAACGCTAACGAAGCGCACAGTATTTATAACTTTGCCTTACCGCCATTGTTGCTTCATACATTACTTAGT
The DNA here is from genome assembly GCF_040309225.1 of Pseudoalteromonas sp. GW168-MNA-CIBAN-0100. NCBI lineage: Bacteria > Pseudomonadati > Pseudomonadota > Gammaproteobacteria > Alteromonadales > Pseudoalteromonadaceae > Pseudoalteromonas > Pseudoalteromonas sp. GW168-MNA-CIBAN-0100. The sequence continues at coordinate 13,964 of NZ_JBEOOL010000001.1, forward strand.
GGTGATAGTACTGCAATAAAGCATTGGATGATGAGCATGCCGCCTGCGCAAAATGGTACGGCATACTTTAACTTTATAGCCTCGCATGATGGAGTAGGGCTCAGACCAATTGAAGGTTTACTACAACCTAGCGAAGTGGCGTCACTAGTAAGTACAACCATGCAGTTTGGTGGTCGTGTATCTATGCGTACAAGTAACGATGGCACACATACACCGTACGAGCTAAATATTGCTTTATTTGATGCACTACAAGGGACGCACAATGGCCCCGATAAGTTTGGCCTTGAGCGATTTATGTGTGCTCACGCAATTATGTTTGCACTTGAAGGTATCCCAGGGCTTTATATTCATAGTTTGTTGGGTACAACTAACGATTACGACCGATTTGAAAATTCACAGCATAACCGCGCTATTAACCGCCATCGTTGGCAAGAATCAAAGCTACTGGCTGCAATTGGTGAAAAGTATAGTCATCATCATAAAGTGTTTAACGGCATAAAAAGCTTATTGGCAGTACGCAAAAAGCAGAGTGCCTTTCACCCAAATGCTACACAGTTTACGCTGCATTTAGCGGGTGGGTTATTTGGTTTTTGGAGACAAAGCATTGACAGGCGCCAAAGCATATTTTGTGTTTATAACATTAGCGATAAACCACAAACACTCACATTGGCCGACTTAAACTTAATTAACACCCAAAAGTGGTTTGATTTGGTTGCAAATAAAACGATTGAAGAAAGCCAATTAACGATAGAGCTAGAACCATACCAAAGCGTGTGGCTGAGTAATATTAAATAAGACCTATTAAAAAGGCTCGCACTGCGAGCCTTTGTTTTAACTAGGGCGTGTTGATCTTTGTGGATTGAAATTTGTTCAATCTAGGGGCGATTAAATCGCGACGCGAGGTTTGTAACCTAGTGGGCTAAGTAAAAACCGAGCAACAAAGAGTTAATCGTCCCTAGAAAGAACCCTTCGGGCAGCGCATGTTTGGTATTTATGCTGCGTTATCGCCTATTTATGGGGAATAACCACACTACATAGGCTCTGCCTTGCCTAAAAACCAAACATACTGCTGCAAATTCACCCACCAATGATCAACACGCCCTAATAAGTTATTTTATTAATTATAAGCTGTAGCTTAAGTTAATGTAGCCAAAGCGGCCAATGTTATCGTAACTTGCGCTACCCGCGCTTGTACCACGTGAACCGTACGGAAGTTTACGGTTAAATACGTTATCAACACCTACTTTAACGCCTAAACCGCTATTAAAGTTGTAACCTACAGTCATATCAGTAATAAAGTATTTACCATAAGACATTTGATTACTTGGGTTAGGGTTGCTATCAAGTTCAAAATTTGTGTATAGCTCTACTTCACTCAAAAAGCGTGTTTCAACTGTTGAGAAAAAGTTATCCATAACATAACTTACAGATAAGTTAGTTTGCCACTTAGCTTCACCTGTAGTACCTGCGTATTCAATGTAGTTACTAGGGTCGTCTTGGAACGGGTAATCTTTACGTTCAATTAAGTAAGTACCAATTAAGCGTGTTTTAAAGCTACCTTCAAGCGCGTCAAAGTCGTAACCTAGTTCAAAATCTACCCCTGATGCCTTTTGACCGGCAACGTTTAGTACTGAGTTTTGAATTAAAGTAATTTCACTATTAGTATTACGTGTAATTAAGTTACAGTATTGATTGTTTATACCTGTTGCGCTATCAACACAGCGATCAAGAATGTCTTGCGCATTAATTGTGTCAATTGCATCTTCAAGTTCAATTTCCCAGTAATCAATAGTAAGTAGCGCATTTTCTAAAAACTCTGGTTGGTAAACAATACCTACAGTTGTACTTGTTGACTCTTCACCTTTTACATCGCGGTTACCACTGCTTAAACCATCTAATGAGGCTGCATCGTAACCTGAGTTAAAGTCACTCGCTACACCTAACGCGGCACAATTTGCAGTGCGGGTTGCTCCGTTTGATAAATCACCTAGGTTGTCAGCGCGACACGGGTCGTCTACATTGTAGAAAGTTTGGCTTGCTGCACCAAATACTTCACTAATGTTAGGCGCACGAAGCGCAGCAGATTGTGTTACACGTACACGTAGCTCATCATTTACAGTCCAATCAAGGCCAAGTTTCCAGCTAGTTGCTTCGCCAATCGTACTGTAGTCAGCATGACGTACTGCAGTATCAAACACTAAGTCTTGAATAAGCGGTAAATCAGTTAAAATTGGCATCGTCGCTTCAAAGAATACTTCGCGAACATTAAACGAGCCTTTATCTTCGCCCAGAGCGTTAAAGAAAGTACCTTCAGCGTTATCAGGCTCTTTTGTTTCGCTTTCTTCTTTACGGTACTCAGCACCAAATGCAACACCTACATAGCCCGCTGGTAATTCAAAAATAGCGCCATTAGCAAGTGAGCCAGAAATAACTGTTTGCTTAATAGTTGATGTGCCAACAGATACCGTATTAATGTAATCAATGGCTTGTTGAGATGGCGAACCAAACCCCATAATATTTACAGGAACACAGCCATCAGCTTGGGCTGCAGCACTACGACATACTACGTTACCATTTGTATCTTCAACTGCATCAAGTGCATTAAAGTAGTTGGCTACAATCATGTTAGCGCCGTTTTCACGCTCTAGATCAGTTTGGCCATAAACAACTGATGTATCTAATTCCCAATCTTCAAATACAGTACCTTTTAAGCCGGTAACAAAGCGCGTTGTTTCACGCGTATTGTTTTCAATGCGGCGGCCAAGGTCGGTCATCATGCGGTTAACCATGATCGAATCAACACCTTGTTCTTCCATACGCGCTTTGATGGCTGGGTCTAGGTAAGGGTTGTCGATTTTAATGCTGTTTTCATCGTCAAAGAAGAAAAATGCAGGTTGGCCTATGCTTTCACCTTGGCTGTTTACATATTTAGCATCAAAGTAAACGTTTAAGTCGTCGGTAACATCGTAGTTAACTTTAAAGTTTACGTTGTAACGCTCAAACTCAGGTTGAATTTCTTCAAATTGACCTAGGTTGAAAAAGTCACATTCTGCACATGAATACAAATCTACATTATTACCTATGTATAAATCACGGGCGCTGCTGTCAGGGTTAAAGCTATTGATAAACTTAGTTGAATCTTCGAGTGCGTAAACACCCGCGTTATTAATTGCGTAATAACCTGCATTTGGCGTTAAAATTTTATCAGGAAAGTCTAAGCTATTTGTATCTTCACCAGGTAAAACTTCTCTGCGTAAACTACTAAACGAAGTGCTAGTCCAAGGGTGATCAAGCGCGTTTAATGAATCCTGGCCTGAGTACTCAATAGCAAAAGCTGCATTACCACGATCGTTATCAAAGTTAGAGCCGTATGAGAACGTCGCTTTTTCGTTGTTGTAGCTGCTTAAATCGGCAAAACCACGTGTAACGCTAAAGTCCATGCCTTCAATGTTGTCTTTTAATATAAAGTTAACAACACCTGTTACCGCATCAGCACCGTATACAGCAGATGCACCACCAGTAATTATCTCTACACGTTCAACCCATACACTTGGAATCGTGTTGGTATCTACAGATTGAGAACCTGCAGAGCTTGATACATGACGCTTACCATTTACAAGTACCAAAGTACGATCTGTACCCATGTTACGTAAATCAAGAATATTTAAACCCGCAGTACCAATAAAACGGCCTGAGTTAGCCATAGAATATGTATTGCCAAGTGCAGGTAAGTTATTTAGCGCTTCACCAATGTTTACTGCGCCAGTGTTCATTAGCTGCTCGCCACTGATAACTGTAACAGGTGCAGGCGCAATAGCACCTTCACGTAAAATACGTGAACCCGTTACTTCAACACGTTCAATTTTTGTTGCTTGCTCATCTTGTGCAAGCACAGAATTACTTGCTGTTGCAGCAGCAGTAATTAATGCACATTTAATGCTAGTAGAAAGTAAATTATGACGTTTCATTTGATTCCCAGAGAACATTTTATAGTAATTAAATACAATGTAGTTTTATCCAAATGCAGTTTGTATTTGGATAAAGCCCTATAACTTTTTTATGAGGGCGGCGATTATTGCATGCTGATTATTTTATTAAAAGCAGCTAACTCACTGTAAAATAAGCAACTTGAAATAACCTGAAGAACTTTTATTGTGTTTTTTGGTATTAATTACAAAGGCCCTTTAAATGATTTACTGAGGTGTTTTTACATTTAGTTTTTCTTATATATTTTAGTTATTAACATTGGTTTTTATTTGTTAAATTTTAAGTTGTTTTTTAAGTCAATTTTTTGCGGTTTATAATTATTCACATATTAATTTTTATTTATATGAAGTTGTCAGCGAGTGTTATATGTACTTATTTGTAAAGTTTATGTGTGTTATTACTCTTTTAAAGTGATTTTTATTAGGTGTTTTTTATTCAAAAAAATCGTTATTTGAATATTTTTCACTATTGCGGCTTTAAAATGATTGATTTGTAAACCCCCTTTACAGCTCAAAGTGCTCATAACAGCTCGTAAAGTTACTTTGCTACGTAAACTTGATACAATTTAGGTGTTTTTAATTAATAGGTTTGACCATGAAGTATTTAGTTATTATTTTTACCTTTGCGTTTAGTTCAATGTCTTTTGCGCAGCAAGAAGTCGATCTTGAAGTAAATATGAAAAACACGGGCCTTGCATATAAACAAGCGGTGCAGGCAACTCAACTTAGTGAATTTAATACTGCGATTGATGAATTTATAAAGCTGGTTAAAGTGAGTAAAACAGGTAAGTTTTACAAAAAACATGAGCAGTCATTGCAGGGCCTTGATAAAGTGATTGCTCAAGCTGAACTTGCAAAAAAAGCAGCAAACGAGCAGGGGCTAAGTGCGGCAAAAGAACCACTGAAAAATATAGATAATTTACGTAAAAAATATCATGAGTTACACGAGCCTCCAGGGTTCTTTGAATTACTGTTCGGTTCATAAACCTAAACTATATGTATCTTTAGTAGCTACTTTTAAGCTAATTGCGTTAAAGGTATCTGCAGCAATAAATATAAGGAAACACAATGGAAATTTCAGTTTCAATGTTAGAAGGCCAAAAGCAAAGCGCTAAATTTGGCGACCTAGAAGTAATAAGCGATCAAAGCGTAAACGCTGGTGGCAATGCAGAGTATCCAGAACCGTTTGATTATTTTTTAGTAAGTATGGTTTTATGTGCAGGTTTTTATGCGCGTAAGTTTTGCGAGCAGCGTGATATTTCAACGCAAGGTATGACGCTTACTCAAAATAACGAAAATGTAGATGACAACGGTAAAAAGCTATTTTCAATTGAGATTAACTTACCAGAAGGCTTCCCTGATAAATATAAAAAGGCGCTTATTGCAGCCGTTAATACCTGTACGGTAAAAAAAGTAATTCAGGCAGTGCCAGAGTTTTCAGTAGTGGTAAAATAGTCCCCCCTAAATTAGGTAGCTTAAGCAAGCTACCTAATTATATGTTGAGCATCCCCGTTTAACTTATTTCTTTTTCATTCCTTGTACTGCTTTAAAGCGTGGGTTGTTTTTACAAATTACAAATACGCGGCCTTTGCGTTTTACAATTTGACACCCCGGACGTTGCTTAGCACTTTTAAGAGAGCTTAATACTTTCATACCTTTTCCTTTTTAACAGTCGATAAACTTTTAAAACGACGATTAAACTGCGCAACGCGGCCATCTGTAGCGGTTGTTTTTTGCTTGCTTGTATAAAATGGGTGCGAGTCACTTGATACATCAATAGGTACGTATGGATATGTATTACCGTCTATTTCTACTGTGCGGCTCGTTTTTATGGTTGAGCCAATAATAAAGTAAGAATCGGCAGCGGTATCGTGAAAAGCAACCACGTGGTAATCAGGATGAATATTTGGTTTCATAATACGCCTCAATAAATGATATGTGATAGTATATCATTTTAATTTAGCGTATTTATTCTCCCATTGCAAATTATTTAAATGTTCCTTAAAAAGGCCGTAATTGCTGGCTATTTGCGCAAACAAATCAAAAAATAAGCACTTGAATCAAAAGTGCTGGCTATTGGCGTTTAGGCTGTTATAACTATATTTAAGAGTTAAAACGTTAACAAATACGGTTATAAAGTTATTACAGAGGTTATGTATGAGTGACGCAACACAACAACAAGAACAAATTGATCAAGGGGTGATGGAAACCCTAAGAGAGCGCGACCACAGTACCTTGGCGCAACAAGTAAATCCTTTAACCTGCAACCACAATGATATTGTAGAGTTACTAGCAAGGTATATGGCACTAAGCGAGCAAGAAGATGATGAGCTGTTTGATGATTGGTTTGATAACCTAACTAAAGAGCAACATACTGTTTTAAAAGTATTTGAAGTTTACCGTGGACAATATGAGCACCAAAATTAAAGTGTTTATTTTTGTAAGTATGCCAAATCCAGTGGTTATTTAAATAAAACTAAATAGCCACTACTACTTTTTCATTAAAGAGTAGCTATGTTGTATCAACCACTAATCCCACCTGTTTAAATCATAATTTTTTGCGTATTGAATCTTACCTTTATTTAGGCACGACTTACTGATATTTATAAATATTTATTTATTGCTATTTTTTAGGTAATGTTCTAGTTTGAATAGGCAGACTGTTTATAGTTTAAATAAGTTTATCGGATGATATACTCGAAAATATTCGCTCCAGTTTCGTAATTTATAAAACATTTAAAATTAATAGAGCTTTAATGATTAAACCTGAGATTCCAAATAACGAAGCTGAGCGATTACACGCGCTTAGAGCATTAAAAATTCTAGATACGTCTCATGAAGAGCGCTTTGATCGTGTTACTCGTATTGCCAAGCGTATGTTTAATGTTTCTATTTCATTGGTTACTTTGATTGACGAAGACCGCCAGTGGTTTAAATCAAGGCAGGGGCTTGATGCGCCTGAGCTTCCTCGCGAAACCTCATTTTGTGGCCACACCATAAATCAAGACGAGTTATTAATAATCCCAGATACAGCTCAAGACGAAAGGTTTTTTGATAACCCCTTTGTTACAGGCGATCCTAAAGTACGCTTTTATGCAGGTTTTCCTTTAAAATTAAGGGAAGGAGTCATTATAGGCACTTTGTGCCTTGCCGATAATAAACCTAGACAACTCAATGATGAAGAAAAACAATTACTAAGAGATTTAGGCACGTTAGTCGAGCGAGAAATTCAATCAATTCAACTAGCCACAATTGATGAGTTAACAAGAATCTCTAATCGACGTGGCTTTTTAAACCTTGCCGAACATACGCTAAATGTATGTAGGCGAAACAAAGTATCAATGTCGTTTATATTGTTTGATCTCAATAAGTTTAAACAAATTAATGATATTTATGGACACCACGAAGGCGATTTTGTATTAAATAAATTTGCACAAATTATGCTTAGTTCATTTCGTGATTGTGAAGTCATAGGTCGACTTGGCGGAGATGAATTTGTTGCGATGTTAAGCGACTCAGACGAGACAAAAGCAGAGTTTGTTTTACAAAGGTTTGCGGATGCAATAGCGCATGCTAATAATACCTTAAACAAGCCATACAAAATTGACTACAGTGTAGGGGTAACACACTTTAAACACGATACAGGTAAATCAGTTGAGGATATGATTCAAGATGCTGATGTTGCAATGTATCAGCAAAAAAAGCAGCAATCACTTTAGTGAACTATTTAGTTTAATTGCTGCTTGAACTTCACTTAACTTCCTCATGCTAGTATGAATCTTATAATATGCCGTTATTCGCTATTGCAGTCATTTTTTGCCGCGGGTGATGCTAAAGACACATTTGGTTGCCAAACCCTGTTCCATATTTTATGAAGATTGTTTAAGTTTGGTCTTTGACTTATTTTTTCAAAGTTACCAATGCTCACTTCTGAACCATTTTTTTGACCCACTACAAAATTAAACACATAGTTGCACTCCATCCCCATACGTAAATCAGAAAGTACAATGTTGCTTTGCTGTTGGCGCACCGAATAAAACCCTTTAGTAAACCACTGCAAGCGTTTTATAGCCCATTCATCGCTAATATTATTTAACAATGAAGGCGTTGTTTGATAAGCCGTTAATGTAACATCGCTGGGCGCGTCAAATACTGATGCATAACCTTCGTAGTATTGTCCGTCAGACATCACAACAATACGCCACAGCAAAGTGGTTAGCGGAGCAGGCGTACTAACATACGCATTTACTGGTATTTGTCTGTTGTTGAGAGCCGTTTTTACTTTGTCATCAATATTTACTTTTAAAATTAAAGCGCAAAATAAATATAGACTACTTAAAACTAAAGCCGCTGCATTTATACGATAAGCCGTTGCTGCTTTTATTTTGGGTATTAGCGTACATATTACGCCAATTAATAAAGGAAGCGTGTAAGCAGGGTCAATAATAAATACACTAGAAACCGCAAAGGGGTACTCAGTAAAAGGCCAGAGTAGTTGTGTACCGTATACCGTTAGGCTGTCTAATAGGGCATGTGTAGATAAACTTAAAAATACTAGCCAAAACCAGCGCACTTTATAAATTTGCATTCCCGCGTGTACTTTTAATATTAGCCATACAATGAGCGGGCTAATTAATAAATGTATTAATAACGAATGGCTAAAGCCACGGTGATAAGTAAATGCTTCTACAGATCCGCCATATGGCAAAAACACATCTAAATCAGGGAGTGTGCCCAAGATTGCTCCCCACAAAACGGCTTTTCGACCTATCTTATTACCTAATACCGCATAACCTACAGCACTACCTAATGCTACCTGCGTTAAAGAATCCATTTTAATTAATACCTTTAATTACTACTTTTATTATTTATACTTTTTGATTATTAAAAAGCGTCAAAAAATCGGTTAAAACATTTAATAAGCATATCAATATTAATATACAGAGCTTATAAACTAAGCCTAAGCTTTATGAAATCTAAAAAAGCCACAATTCGCGATGATACCGCACTGTTTCGCCGCTGCTTGCGCTAAGCGAAAACGTAAATAAAATGAGTTTTAATAACGGCCAAGTTTACGAGCATGTAAGTTCGAATCTTATAAATCACCAATACGTATGGCTAAGTCTGTTTTATGCTCGAGTAAATTAATAGTACTGCCGTATGAGGTTATATCAAGCGTTATGTGAGGGTATTATTTAGCGAATTCACCAATTAAAGGCGTAAGTTGATGCAATACAAAAGGGTTTGCCGCATCTATTAGCTGCTTGCCATTTGGCGCTTGTTTTAAAGCTTTATGGCGTTTTCATCTGTGCATAAAATATTTAGCCTTTCGCAGGCGTATTTTAAAAGTATAGCTTTCCTCGCATTTTAAATTAAGCAAAATAATACCCCGTGGCGACTTATAAGTCCTGTTCCCGTTTAAAATACGGATGGTCAATTTGTTACCATATTTGGAATGATAATTGCTTCTAATTATAAAAATAAAGTCGTCAATTTTTAGACACATGAGGCAAAAATGAATTTTGGAACTCTTTCTTCGCAGTTATACAATGACAATGGCTATTCAAGCCTAAGTAATTTAAATAAAAACACTGTAAAAACGGATGATCCTAGTAAAAGTCCAGAGGCTAAAGCAGACTATTCTTTAAATAAAGACGCCGAAAAAACTACGAGCTCTACTGCAGCTACTGAAGACGCAAAGTCTATCATTAGCAGCGAAACAGAAGATTCGAGTGACAATTCAGCAGTTCAAATGAATAAAGCGATCGAGTCAATTAAAGATTTACAGAGTAAAATAAGAGAAATGACTAATAGTTCTGATACGCCCACAGGGGAAGCGGTAGAAGAGCTAAGCGAACTTAAAAAGCAACTCGATAGTGAGCTATCGTCGATACAATTAACAGTGCGAAAAAATGTATCTACTTTAATGGATTCAATGTTTTCATCATCTTCAGATAATAAAAATTCAGGTTTGCTTTTTAATAACCAAGCATAATTTAACTTGCTTTTTAATATAGTTATAAGCTTAGTCGTGGCTTTATAAAGTCTAAAAAAGCCACAATTCGAGACGATACCGCACTGTTTTTATAATACACGGCTTGTACAACCTCTCGATTATTAGGAGAGCTAACTGCACTGGGTAACACTTCAACTAATTTACCTGTTTTTAGGTCATTGCCAATCATAAAGTGAGAAAGTAACGCCACACCTTGGTTTGCAATGCACAGCTGGCGCACTGTTTCACCGCTGCTTGCGCTAAGTGAAAACGTAAATAAAGCGGGCTTTACTAACGGCCAAGTGTTTAATTTAGGGGAGTCACTAAAACCAATTAACTTATGGTTTTGTAAGTCATCTATTTGTGTAATTGCTGCGTTGTTTTTTATATATTCTGGGCTGGCTACAATACGTAACTGACTACTGCCGAGTTTACGAGCATGTAAGTTTGAGTCTTTTAAATCACCAATGCGTATGGCTAAATCGGTTTTATGTTCAAGTAAATCAATAATGCTGTCGTGTGAGGTTATATCAAGCGTTATGTGAGGGTATTGCTTAGCAAATTCGCCAATTAAAGGCGTAAGTTGGTGCAATACAAAAGGGCTTGCCGCATCTATTCGCAGCTTGCCACTTGGCGCTTGTTTTAAAAGCTTTATGGCTTCTTCACCGGTATAAAGCGTATTTAACCCTTCGCGCGCATATTTTATAAAAGTATGGCCCTCTTCGGTAAGTTCTAATCGGCGTGTTGTTCTGTTTAGTAAAGTGCATTGCAGTGTATTTTCAAGGCGTGATACAGCTCGCGACACTTTAGCCACTTGTTGATCGAGCAAATTAGCTGCCCCCGAAAAGCTTCCGCAATCTACTACCGTTATAAATGTTTCTAAATCTTCAGTTTTTGAATGAACAGCCATAAATATACCAACACCATCTTTGCATTATTAACAAAAGTATTTTGTCACTAATGCTATTTTTTGCAAACGATATTTTAGCCAAACTACATTCTTCAAATATTAATGAGGATATAACTATGCCATTGGCTTTGTGGGCGCTTACCTTAAGCGCATTTGCAATAGGAACAACTGAGTTTGTAATAGTGGGATTAGTACCCACCATTGCAAACGACTTAGGCGTAAGCCTACCTTCAGCGGGTTTGCTTGTAAGTTTATATGCGGTTGGCGTTGCTATTGGTGCACCGGTGCTAACAGCTTTAACGGGTCGTTGGAATCGTAAAGTGGTCTTAATAAGCTTAATGGGCTTGTTTGTATTGGGTAACTTACTTGCTTGGCAAGCGCCAAGTTACGAAACATTAATACTTGCGCGCATTTTAACGGGGCTTGCCCATGGTGTGTTTTTTTCAATCGGATCGATGATTGCCACAAGTCTAGTAAGCAAAGACAAAGAAGCCAGTGCAATTGCAATTATGTTTACCGGGCTTACTGTAGCACTAGTAACTGGTGTGCCACTAGGTACATGGATTGGAAAACACTTTGGTTGGCGTGCAACGTTTTTAGTTGTGTCGGTATTAGGTTTAATTGCATTAATCGGCAGCTCTATTTTAGTGCCAAAAAACTTAAAACAATCAATACCAGCCACGTTTAAAGAACAACTACAAGTAATTGTAAAACCGCGTTTATTACTCGTGTATTTAATGACGATATTGGGATACGGCGGCACGTTTACAGCGTTTACTTATTTAGCACCTATTTTAGAGCAACAAACAGGTTTTGCGCCTTCGGCTATTGCTTTAATAATGCTTGTTTACGGTGTATCGGTAGCGATAGGTAATATTTGGGGTGGAAAGTTGGCCGACAAACGCGGCCCAATTAGCGCACTGAGCATTATATTCAGCGCTTTGAGTATTATTTTACTGATATTTACTTTTACGATGGAATCAAAAATTGCTGCTGTACTTACTATTTTAGTATGGGGCGCATTTGCTTTTGGTAATGTGCCAGGCTTGCAACTTTATGTAGTAAAGCAAGCACAAAAGCACACGCCAAATGCGGTAGATGTTGCATCAGGTTTAAACATAGCCGCATTTAATATTGGTATTGCACTTGGCTCAATTATTGGTGGTAGCGTAGTAGAGAATATGACCCTGCAAGATACAGCATGGATAGGCGCCGTTATCTCTGTTTTAGCACTTGGTGTTACACGCTACAGCGGTATGCTTGATAAACGTGAAATTCAGCAAGCATAAAGCCTTAGCTGTTAACCTTGAAACTAAAATTAATGACCTCATACCTGTTATGAGGTCATAGATTTTTAAGTGACAGTCGTAATAAGAAGTAAAAGGTGTATTTCGTAAAGCTTTAAAAGAGCTTGTTTTTAACCGATTATTTTATAAGGATAAACCATGACAAAACGTGTAATAGAAATGCCAGAACTCGGTATGGGAACATTCCGCTTAGAGGGCGACACGGCCTATAACTCAGTAAAAATGGCGCTCGAAGTTGGGTTTCGCCATATTGACACCGCACAAATTTATGGCAACGAAGAGCAAGTAGGTCAAGCCATAAAAGATAGTAATATTCCGCGCAGTGAAATATTCTTAACTACCAAAGTGTGGAATAACAAATTAAATAAAAGCGACTTTATCCCAAGCGTTAAAAAGTCACTTGAAAAGCTACAAGTTGATTCGGTCGACTTACTGCTAATTCACTGGCCATCGCCTGCTAACGACGAGCCAATGAGTGAATACCTCACTGAATTACTAAAAGCGAAGCAGCTTGGTTTAACTAAGCACATTGGTGTATCAAACTTCACCATTGCAAACTTAAATGAAGCAATGCAAACGCTTGACTCGCGTGAAATATTTACCAATCAGGTTGAGGGGCACCCATATTTAACTAATACTAAATTGCGTGCATTTTGTGCTCAGCACGATATACACGTGACAGCGTACATGCCATTTGTAGTAGGTAAAGTACTTAAAGATCAAACCATTATCGACATTGCTAAAAAGCACGATGCGAGTCCAGCACAAGTTGTTTTAGCATGGGTTAACGCCAGCGGTATGACGACAATTCCATCATCAACTAAGCGTAAAAACTTAGAAGATAACTTTAACGACCACGTTAAATTAGATGATGAAGACATAGCCCGCATTGATGGTCTTGATTGCGGCGACCGCCAAGCAACACCAGAATTTGCGCCGCAGTGGGATCAGTAAACTTACCTCAAACGCAAAGTTAAGCTAAATATTTTAAGGTGTAGATTATCTACACCTTAACTTTTAAAAGGAATACACATGCTAACGGTTATAGCGGCACTGTCGTGCAAAAATATTGATGCAGATGTAATGCTTACAGCACTTGAAAACTTACAAAAGTCATCGCGCCAAGAAGTAGGGTGCTTGCGTTATGAACTATCGGTAAAAAGTGATGATGAACATACAGACTATGTAGTTAGTGAACAATGGGCGTCTGACGAGCACTTTGAAGCGCATAAAAACGAGCCACACTTTAAAGCGTTTGGTACGCAAGTTACTGGGCTTTTAACCAATAGTAGTATTGACGTATATAAGTCAATTGGTTAAGCAGTTTTATGGTATGTATTAAAATACTTAGCTAAATTACGTGTAACCAAGTAAATACTCAAATAGGTGCTGTTAACTCACATCACCTTTTTATTAAGTCCCCAATCGCTTTAATCCTAACTTTCTCCAAAATATCAATTAAATCTCGACGTTATTTAAATCAACTGATTAGCTCAGTTATACCCTAAGTAGCACGTAAAATTACTCTGCACTATTTTCACGTACAAAACAGACTCTAATAAATAGCTTATTTAATTTATTGTTTACATTAAAGTTCTCTGGTGTAAATATAGAAACATGTAATATAAGTCGTTTTGGTTTGTTATAAAAAACAAAATGGTTTTGAATAATCTGTTAGTAACGCAAGGTAATTCATGGCAATTGTACATTTCGAATCTGTACCTTTTAGGGATATATACGGTGATAAAAATGGAGTTATCGATGGAGACTTTAATGAGCAATCTCTTAGTGAACACTTAATCGAATACTGGGTTAGCTACGTGGAATGTCACCATTGTCCAAGGGGAAATACTTGTAAATTTGCCATACCTCATCATAAATGGGAGTGGAAGAAATTAGAAATACAATGTGGTGTTAAATCTGAGTTTATAAAAAATTTCGTAGCACTTACATTTGATGAGTATCTCGAAGCCGAAAATCATGTCCAAGAGAGGTTGTTATCAGCTACATTTTATCTTTCAGAATACGCCATGATATCAGAGCAGCAAATCGGTTGGACTATAGATGATGAGTGGCTTAAAAATTTAGGTACATATGGTAAAGCTTTTCTCGGCAATATAGTTCACTTGAGAGAAAAGCTGACATATGCGGCACAAGATTTATCTTATATACCAAACCTATATAGTCGTAAGCCAATACTCTTGGTTGAAGGACAGTCAGAAAAAGCTTTTATAGATAAATTGCGAGAATCACACAATAGCTGGTTTACAGATCTTCGTACTGAAGTTTATGGTGGAAATGGTAACGCACATCCTAGGCGGATTCAGATGCGTCTAGATAAGTATGTAGAGGATGGTTACACCTGCTATATGCAAGGTGACAAAGATGGAAATGAAAAGGGAAGTTTTGAAAGGCTCATAAAACATAATACAGTCGAAGAGAAAAATACTTTTCTTTTCGACTTCGATTTTGAGTCAGCGATTCCAAGAAAGCTATTATTTTTAGCTCTACAGAATCTTGATTTGCTCTTAGATGTGGATATAAAAGCTTTTCTAATGCAGATTGATCATGAATCTTCAATTTGCACCCAAATTAAATCTGTTTTTGATGTCAATTTAGAACCTTATAAAGTGCCACTTGCAGATGAAATAGGCTGGATTTTTAATAATAGTGAATTTCATTGGTACCAAGATGAGGATGGTTTTATGGAGGAAACTGAACTGGGACGTTTTTTGGATTTTGTTATAAAAATGAAATAGCATTACTAATAATGCATTTAAATGAAATGAAAATATTTTATAAGCTCTTTCTTTACGCCGCATTACAACCTAAATGCTAGTCATTATTAATGTAGCGTTAGGTTATTTTTATAATATGGAGATTACGGTGCCAAAGTTATTATCTTTATTTTTTTTGTTCATTTCTTTTAATCTCTTGGCTGATTTTATACATCCGATGGACTTTGATAATTCTAAAGCTCAGCAAAATAGAGTTATTGAGATTATCAAAACTCGTGTTAAATATGATTATTGTGACAGTGGGTTAGATATGTGCCAACCAATGATGCTGAGAATGATGGAAAGTGAAAACTTAAAAGCCTTTAAAAATGCATCTCAAGTAAATAATAGAGAAATAATGGATCGTGTAATTAAAGATTATTGTAGTAGTGGTCTTGATATGTGTAGCTATACAAATATTTTTATGATGTATCAAGAAAATCTTAAAGCGAGTAAAGAATCACTAAGTTGGTAAATTATCCATACATAATCTACAAGGACTAAAAGTAAAGCTCTTAGCATTTTACTCCGTCGCACTTAGACTCACATTTTAGCCACCTATTTTGGAGTGTTAGTCATTTCATCAGAGCTAAAACATAAGTTTTTAATCATTAGCTGGTAAATTGCTAGCTAAAAAATCACAGCCAATAAAGCCTTAACAGCTTTAAACTGTATAATTTATATGGAAATAATAATGAAAAAATTAATCGCAATAGTAGCGTTGTTAGGCTTTGCCTCATTTGCACAAGCTAATGATAGTTTTGTAGTGAATGCCAAGTTTTATGATAATAAAAACTTAATTGGTTCACCTATTTTAGTAGTAAATTCAAACGAAGAGGCGTCAGTTTCAGTTGAAAATTCGTATAGTTTTGCTCTTACAGTAACGCCAATTGATGATTCTACTGTTAGTTTAGCAACTGACCTGAAGCTAGGTGGAAAACATATGGCTCCCTCTTTAATTGTTGAAATAGGCAAAGAAGCAAGTATTAATATTGATGGAAAAGAGCTTTCAGTTTTAGTAAGCAAATCAAACAGCTAACAAGTTAAAAATTAGGAATATAATTAATGAGAAACTCAAGAAATGAAATAGTAAAATATGGAGTCTCTTTTGGTACGGCCCTAGCAATTGCTATTTCATGGAGTGCTAACGAGTCTGTGTTATGGGCAATTTTGCACGGTTTTTTATCTTGGTTTTATGTTATTTGGCATGTAATCACGCGATAAGTGCTTTCGCGTGTGCACTGATTGATTATGTAGATTGCGGTCAATGTGAATACTCGAGCAATTACCATCTAAAACAAATAAGTCAAAAATATAAAAGGAATAATTAATAATGAAAGGTGCTGGTGGAAGCTCTGGTGGTATTGGGCATTTTTTTATTGGTTTAATTATGATGTGCGGTGGCTTTTATATGCTGCTAAACGCAATTTCGGTGACCTCTAATTTTGGACTAAGTTCTCGCATTTATAGTGTTAATGCTTTAGGTGGCTTTGGCGTTACAGGCGGCATGGTTATGATCCCGTTTATTTTTGGTGTGGGTCTGATTTTTTATAATTCTAAAAATATTTTAGGCTGGGTGCTATCTCTTGGCTCGTTAACCGCACTCATATTTGGCGTTATATCGAGTGTTCGATTTAGTATGCGAACTATGACGTCGTTTGATTTGATTGTTATTATAATTTTAGCGTTTGGCGGCTTAGGGCTATTTTTACGATCGCTTAAATCTATTGATACTTAAATAATTACCACGCTTTGTTTTAAATACAATTTTAATTATAGGCATTTAACATGATGTTCTAATGCTTAAGCTAATACATTAATAATATAACCCTTCCTATTTACTGCTTAACCAGTAACGTATTTTAAAGAGATTTATGTGGACAACTCAATACAGCTAAAACTAATTGCTACTCACTTATTAGCACAAAGAGATGAAAACCCAGCACGTTCAAACTTTCCTAAAGAGTTAGTACTAGACTCGACTGACGATGCAATAGAAGTACAAAAGTTGATGATTTATTTAAATGATCAAACTGTATATGGCTGGAAGTGTATGCTGCCTTTAGATAATGGCTCAATTATATTAGCGCCTCTTTTACATGCACCTATAAAACAAGCTGAAAATTGCCCACTGTATACAACAAACAATAAAGCGCTTGTTGAACCAGAAATTGCATTTATTTTGCAAAGCGATTTACCAAGTAATAAAACCTATACAAATGAAGACGTAGATACTGCATTTGCCAGCGCCCATTTAGCACTTGAGCTTATTCAAAAAAGGTTTGATGAAGACACTCCAAGCACTCACATTGAAAAGCTGGCCGATGGCCTATCTAATCAAGGCGTGTATTTAGGCCCGCAAATAGATAAAGCCAAAGCGTATAACGCAAGTACTGTAAATATCAACGTTAAGCAAACTGAGCTGGAGTTAAACTTGGCAGGTGTGCACCCTGCAGAGCTTGCGCAGCTTCCACTTTATTGGGCGGTTAATTACTTATCAGCAAAGGGAATTAATTTAAAAGCAGGGCAAGTGTTTATAACAGGCTCTTATTGTGGTGTTGTTGAGCTTAATACCAATGAGCAAACATGTATTACATATGAAGATTTAAATACATTTAATGTGACATTTTTATCCCATTAAGCGTAATACTCATTTTAACGGTCATAATAAAACAACCCACTAATTAGTGGGTTGTTTTTATTTGGCTAAATTTTAATTATTTGATTTTAGAGAGTAGTGCAGGATTTATTACGAGATTTCGTACGCCGTGAGCGTGATCTTCGTTAAAGGTGTTACTTTCACACCATTTGCCAACACTGTTTATATCAACCTTTGCTACTTTTGGTTTAACTGACCATGTTACCTGAAAAGGAGAGCCTGTCTCGTTGTAACTAGGACCAGTAGTTGAACCGCTATAAACAACAGGTTTACCCGTATTAGAAGGTGTAGCAATAGCTTGATAGTAACCATTAACAGATGACACGGCGCTTATTTGAGCAAAATCAAGTGCGTTAGCATCGTTTACTAATACATATACTTGAGCTTCAACACGTAGTTGCGGATTTTTAATCGAATCACTTAAACAGCTACCCAAGGTAGGGCCTGGTTTTACAATTGCTGACGTATGAACGTTATGAACCTCAATGGTATCGCCAACTAAAAGCGCGCCGTGATCGCTTGGACAAATTTCAATTTTTGCTGGTTTACTTTCACTTTTAGTTAAAGAGCCTGAATATAAGTAGCCACTTTTAAAGCCTTTTCCATTACCATTTCCGGCATATTTACTAAACTCGCCACCGGCATGTTCAGCATTTTTATGAAAGTGTATATTACATAAGTTCATATTTGATGAAGTTGGGGCATGAGAGAAAACTACGGTGTTTTCGCCTTTATAATTATCAATATTGCGTGGAGATTGTGGGCCAAAGCCTTTATTCGCAGTGTTTTTAGCAAGTGCTGCACGCTGCATTTTTATTATGTCGTCATTTGCTATTTCGTGGTTAGCTTTAGCTAGCGTATTAAAAGATAGGATAGTGATTACAGCAGAAATTACACTTATTTTTGTTTTGATTGTCATTGAGTCAGTGCCTTTAAATCATGTTTTACGTAGCAATTAAGTTAACAGGTATTGTTTTTCGTAAAATAATCCTAAAATGATAAATAATCAAACTATTGCAAAACTATTTTATAGATAAGTCGTATTTTAAAATAAGTGCATCTATATAGCGGGTGCGTAATGTGTGTTGTTTTTCATGATCGGCGCCATGCCCTAATGCTTTGTTTAAAAGCTTCATGGCGGGGTGCAGTAGCGCTCTTTCTTCTTGGTTTAAGCTCGCTTTACTGCGCAGTTCTGTAATGTCGTCAACTAATAGCCTGCCAATATCTACCGAGACTATTTCGTCTATTAATCCATTTTGAGTAAGCACGCCGTACTTACTGCATAAAAACTGTTGCCAAATTTGCTGCAAGTGCTCGTCTATTTCGCAGCCAAATAGCTCTTCGCTAAACGTAAATCCTTGCTGAGCGAGTTTAGTTAGGCTTGCAGTATATTGCTGTGCAAAATAATTAAAAGCATGGCTTGATGATTCTATTTTTTGTTTTAAAAGACCTTGACCCCAATTAACACAGCCGCGCGGGTAATAGTCGTCATACTCTTCGCATTCATACAAACCTGAATATGAGCTGCAGCTAAGTTGACTTTTAATACAGTAACTTGGTTTAGGGAAAACACTTCGCTCTTGCCAAGCTAAAAGTGTATCTGCATCTATATTTAATGCTTGGCACAGTTCATCGGTGTTATAAAAATGAGTTGCTAAGTAATCAGATAAACGCATAAAGCCTCTGGTATAGTTAAAAATAAAGCACTGTTCATATATACAGTTATTCATTTTGTATTACCAAACTTAATAACACAAGAGATTTTATAATTAAATGTGGGTTTACACCTCCAAAAGTACCGGCAATTATGTTACAAATAGCGCAAGTTTTATAAATAATGATTTTTTATGCGCACCCTAGACCAAATTAAACAAGCAAGCCTTATTACAGCTATTAAAACGCCATACTTAGCAAACGGTGAAATAGACCTAGCAAAGTACGATGAACTCGTAGAAATACAAATTGCAGCAGGCGTTGACGGCATTGTAGTTGGTGGCACAACAGGCGAAGGCCAGTTAATGAACTGGGAAGAGCATTTAATGCTTATAGCGCACAGTGCAAACAAGTATGGTGACAAACTGGTTATTGTTGGTAATACCGGTAGTAACAACACTCGTGAAGCGATTAAAGCAACTAAATATGGCTTTGCCAGCGGTATGGATGCAGCACTGCAAATTAATCCATATTACGGACGTACGTCTATTGCGGGTGTTAAAGAGCACTTTAAGCGCGTACTTGATATTGGACCTGCCTTTATTTACAACGTAGCAGGGCGAACAGGTCAAGACCTAACACCTGATATTATTGAGCCACTCGCTAAGCATGAATATTTTATTGGTGTAAAAGAGTGTGGCGGTAATGAACGTATTGCCCATTATGAACAACAAGGTATTGCATGTTGGTCGGGTAACGATGACGAAAGTCACGATGCGCGCCACACACATAAAGCGCACGGTGTTATCTCGGTTACTTCTAACTTAATACCTGGGTTATTCCGTCAGTTAATGGATACGCCAAGTAACGAGCTAAATGCGTCGTTACAACCATTAATGAACTGGTTGTTCTGTGAACCAAACCCGATTGCTATTAATACCGCGTTGATGATGACAGGTGCAGTAAACCCTGTATTTAGATTACCGTACTTACCGCTTAGTGATGAGCAGCAAGCTCAAGGCGAAGTGTTAATTAATGAGTTAAATAATAACGATGTTGTTGGCGGTATAGCTAAGTGTATAAAGCAGGACGATATAGCCCTCCTTTCCTAGCAATATGAGCAAGCACTGAACAAAGTGTTAGTTCAGTGCTTTTTGTTAATGATTATTTACTTCTATTGCTAAAATCGGTAAAATTCCTTCCCTTATATCTTATAAAATATGCAGAGCTGTGAAATTTGTTGTTGAAGAACTCGCTATATGGATAAAGCCCGAACAGCGACAAATAAAAGAGAGTAATTGGTTTGATTCCTCCGTATTAAATCTTAGTTGGGTGCCTGCTATGCAGCGACGCCGAATGACTTCCTTTATTAAAATGGCACTCTTTAGTGCTCATCAAGTAAGCACTCAAGGTAACTATGTTAATTTACCGAGTGTTTTTTCTTCTCGCCACGGTGATTTTCACAAAACGTCTAACTTACTTATTGATGTAGTAAATGATCAGCCACTGTCGCCCACTGGTTTTGGGTTAAGTGTGCATAATGCCGCATCGGGACTTTTTGGGATAATACAGGGTAATACAAGTGCTACAAATGCTATTGCTGCAGGAGCCGAAAGCTTTATTTATGCACTCGTAGATGGCTTTGTAAGACTTGCTGATAACGATCAGCAACACATGTTAATAGTTCATACCGATGAGACTCTCCCCGATATTTACGCTCAGTACGCCGATGAACAGCAAATAGCACACTCTATTGGTTTAATAATAAGAGCGCCGCAAAAAGGCGAACCCCATTTTAGTTTAAACAAAGTATTTAATACGGGCATGGAAAAAAGCGACTTACCAATGAGTATTCAATGCGCTAAAGCTTTGTATGAGCGAAGCAATACATTACTTGTTCATAACACGCTTGAGCACGATTGGCAGCTTACATACCATGCTTAAAAATGTACAAAGGCTATGTGGGTTGATTTGGCGGATTATTGCTACTGCATTTTGCTTTTCAGTTTTTGGAATGGGTGGTTTAGTATTAGCCTTTATTGTTTTTCCTGCTCAGCGCCTATTTCAAAGTGACTCAGTTAAACAAAAGATTAAGGCTCGAAAAACAGTACATTACAGCTTCAAATTGTTTGTTAGTTTAATGCATGTAACGGGCGTTATTCGATTTCATGTTAACGATAAAGCAAAAATTGAAGGCTTAAAAGGGCAACTGATATTAGCAAACCATCCTTCTTTAATTGATGTTGTTGTTTTAATTTCGGTGGTAAAAAATGCAGATTGCGTAGTAAAGGCACATTTATTTAAAAATCCTTTTATGCGCGGCGTTATTAAAAGCACCGGCTATATAAGTAATGACGATCCGCAGGAGCTATTACGAGAGTGCGAGCGCAGTTTGCAAAAGGGTAATAACTTAATTGTATTTCCTGAAGGGACACGGACAGAGCCTCACAAAACATTAAAGTTTAAACGAGGCGCTGCAAATATTGCAATTAGATGTCATGCGCCCATTACTACTTTTTTAATTAAAATGAAGCCAAACACTTTAACCAAAGGCACACCTTGGTATAAGGTCGCGCCATATCAGGCGCATTTTACAATGAGGCTTGCAAGCCAGCAGTTTAATTGTGCAACGTACCACAGCGATATACCTGCGATGCAATCACGCCAATTGACTAAAGATTTACAACATTATTTTACACAAGAGCTAAAAAATATATGAGCGAATTAAAAGAACAAATAAAACAACTGATTATCTCAAGCCTTGACCTTGAAGACATGACCACTGCTGACATTCAAGATGATGACGCTTTATTTGTAGATGGCCTAGGGCTAGACAGCATAGATGCATTAGAGCTTGGACTTGCGATAAAGAAGCAATTTGATGTGAAAATAGATGCAAACTCTGATCAAACTAAAGCGCACTTTGCCTCAGTTAATTCTTTAGCAAAATTTATTGAACAAGCACGTTCTTAATATATAAAAGTAGGAAGAAAGATGAAAACCGCTGCTGAAATTTATGATGTATTACACGGCATTTTAGAAAACGAATTTGAAATAGACCCAGAAGATATTAGCTTAGAGGCTAACCTGTACCAAGATCTTGATTTAGACAGTATTGATGCAGTTGACTTAGTTGTGAAGTTAAGAGAAATCACAGGTAAAAAAATTGAGCCTGATGCCTTTAAACTTGTGCGCACAGTGCAAGACATAGTCACCGAAATAGAAAAGTTAGTTAACTAATACTATGTTAAAAGCAGTTTTAACAACGTTAATTATGATTTGCTTGGCTTGCTACCCTATTATTGTGTACGTAGGCCTTACGCGTTTTAATAGTCAGATTATTACAGTATTACTGCTATTTTTACTCGGGCTTAGACTTTGGTTAAGCAAAGCCTTGTTTGATAAAATGCCGTGGTTAAAGCCCGCTACATTTTTAGCAGCCATTACTATTTTGATTTCCAAGGTAATGGATAGCGACTTAGGGCTGCGTTTGTATCCCGTAATCATTAATTTAGTTATGTTAGTTGTGTTTGCGTATTCTTTGTATAAAGGGCCTTCTATTATTGAAACCTTTGCGCGCATTACTGAGCCCTCACTTGATGAAAACGCTCTGATTTATACAAAAAAAGTAACGCTAGTGTGGTGTGTGTTTTTTGTATTAAACGGTGGTATTGCCCTGTACACCAGTATTTTTAGTAGCCTAGAAACCTGGGCTTTTTATAATGGTTTTATTGCTTACTTAGCTATGGGCACATTGTTTGCTATAGAGTGGCTAGTCAGACAAAAAGTAAAAAGGAACGCCGGTGTTTAATGCTTTTCAAAGTAATGCGATAAGAACATGTTTTAATCATACTGATAATGATATTTCGGAGCGTCAGTTTGTTAGTGATATAAACGAAGTTTTAGCAAAGCTATCAACGTTAAATGCTAAATCATCGGTTGTTTTATACACCACAGACACCTACAAATTTGCCGTGTACTTATTTGCTTTGGCACTACACGGAAACACAGTGATTTTGCCGCCTAATGGGCAACCTGCAACGTTAAACTCCTTGCTTAAACAAACACCTTTTTTTATTGGTGAGTCTGAATTAGTAGCCGATTTAGAGGCTGATTTTTTAGATATAGGAACCTTAGTCAATCAACCTCACTTTGTATTTATTGAAACAATTAAATGGCCTCAAGAAGGTACAATTGTTTTTTACACGTCGGGCTCATCGGGTAAAGCAAAGCCAATTGTAAAAACGTGGCAGGTAATAAATAAAGAATTAAGTACATTAATTAATAGCTACGCACTGATTGATAATCCTATTTTTATAGCGAGTGTTTCGCATCAGCATATATACGGCTTATTGTTTAGATTATTGTGGCCATTACGTGCAGGAAAGGTTGTAAATACAGAACTATTGCATTACCCAGAACATATAGCTACAAAGCTCAAGTTATTTAAAAAAGTAGTGTTTGTTTCAAGCCCAGCGCAGTTAAAACGGTTATGTATTGATAATGTTTTAGTGGATGATAAGTCTCATTTACAATGGATTTTCTCATCAGGTGGACCGCTATTAAACGAAGATGCTGTATCGTTGTTTACGCAATTAAATAAACCAGTTACACAAGTTTTTGGTAGTACCGAAACCGGTGGCATTGCATATCGACAAGTTACTTCACTTGAAAAGGTTAGCCTTTGGCAGCCATTTTCGGGTATTAAAGTACGGGCTTTGGACGATCAGCGTTTAATTTTAAACTCACCGCTCGTTCGCGACAAAAATTACCCTTTAGATGATAGAGGCGAAGTACTTAAAAATGGTCAATTTAGATTATTAGGCCGATTCGATCGAATTATAAAATTAGAAGAAAAGCGATTAAGTTTAGATGAGCTAGAACAACATTTGTGTACTAGTGAGTGGGTAAGTGAAGCTAAAGTAATCGCCTTGCCTGGTGAGCGATTAATTGTAGGCGCTATTGTTGTGCTTACGCATAAAGGGCAGGTTTTTTTTAATGGTGACGGTAAGTTAGCTACAAATAATTTATTAAAAGCGCATGCATTAGCGCGCTTTGAGCGAATTTGTATCCCTAAAAAGTGGCGTTTTGTAGAGCAATTACCATACAACTCACAGGCAAAGTTAAATTTAAAAGCATTGGAGAGTCTTTTTGCAAAAGTTGACTAAAACACAGCCTGATTTACTGTCTTGTGAAAAAGCAGAGCAAAAGTATAAATTAAGCTTACTAGTCCCTCATGATTTAGATTATTTCAAAGGACATTTTACGGATGGCCCAATACTCGCAGGTGTTGTGCAATTAGACTGGGCTGTGGCTGCAATTTGTAAATATTATAATGTTCAGCAACCTGTTAAAAATGTTGAAGTATTAAAATTTCAGGTAGTGATTACCCCAGGTATAACAATCGAATTATTGCTTGAGCAAAAAGCAGAGAATAAATATACCTTTTCGTATAATTCAAATAAAGGACAGCATGCATCTGGCCGTGTTGTTTTTGATAGCCTGATAAATGAATAACTTTTGTATTGTTATCCCAAATTATAATCACGTCACGGTTATTGATGATGTACTGAGCCAATTATCGTCATTTAATCTTCCTATTATTATGGTTGATGACGCAAGCAACGTCGAAGCTAAAAATGTGTTCAGTAAGCTTGATGCAAAACACGCGCAGTTGAGTGTAGTTACCCACGACGATAATCAAGGCAAAGGCGGCGCGGTACAAACAGGCTTAAAGCAAGCATATAAGCTAGGATTTTCGCATGCGATACAGGTTGATGCTGATGGGCAGCATGACTTATCTGACATTAAAAAACTAATAGCGCTTTCAAACGCTCAGCCTAAAGCGCTTATAAGCTGTTGCCCAATATATGACCACTCAGTGCCTAAACACCGTTATTTAGCACGTTATTTAACGCATGTTTGGGTATGGATTGAAACGTTAAGTTTTACAATTGTAGATTCGATGTGTGGCTTTAGAGTGTATCCGCTTGAGCAAAGTACAAAGCTAATTGATGAGGTATCGCTTGGAAAACGCATGGATTTTGACCCCGAAATTTTAGTGCGTTTATATTGGCGCAATGTGCCTTTTGTATTTTTACCTAGCCAAGTAATTTACCCTGAAAATGGGCTTTCTCATTTTCAGCCATTACACGATAACGTGCGTATTTCGTGGTTACACACCCGCTTGTTTTTTGGAATGTTGATTCGCTCTCCTGTGTTAATTTGGCATAAATTAAAGAGGCGTTATGGCCGCTAAACACTGGTCTAAAATGCAAGAGCGCGGTAATTTCTTAGGTATTCAAATACTGTTGTTTGCTCATAAATTACTGGGTAGAAAAGGGCTGTGGATTGTTTTGTTTCCTGTGGTTTTTTATCTTTTTTTAACAGGAAAAGTAGCGCGTGTAGCATCTAAAACGTTTTTAGCGCAGGTTAATGTTTACCAAGGCAGTAAACAACCTGTTACGTTTAAAATGCAATTAACGCACTTTTGCAGTTTTGCAGATAGCGCATTAGATAAAATTGATGCTTGGCTTGGGCGAATAACCCAACGTGATATTAAATACACTAATGAGCATTTATTTGCTGAGCTAGATGAGCAAAATCAAGGGGCTATTTTTATAGGTTCCCACTTGGGTAATTTAGAGGTGTGCAGGGCACTTAGCCAGCACCGCAGCAGTAAAAAAATAAATGTACTGGTGTTTACCCATCACGCTGTTGAATTTAATAAAATGCTTAAAAAGATTAACCCAGATGTGTCGGTTAATTTAATACAAGTGACTGATATGGGGCCTGACTTAGCTATTTTACTAAAAGAAAAAGTAGAGCAGGGAGAAATAATCGTTATTGTTGGTGACAGAACAAGCACAACAACGGCTTCTCGGTCGGTACAGGTACCGTTTTTAGGCAAAAATGCCCCATTTTCACAGGGGCCTTTTATATTAGCCGCGCTGCTTGATTGCCCTGTTTACTTTTTGTTTTGTTTAAAAGATAAAAAAAGCAAAAAGTATCAAGTGATATTTGAACATTACAGCCAGTCATTAAAAATGCCTCGACGAGAGCGACAGCAGGCGCTAACACTTATTATTACTGACTATGCACAGCGTTTGAGTTATTACGCAGCTTTATATCCTTATCAGTGGTTTAATTTTTACGATTTTTGGAAAAGTGATCAGCAGGTAGTGCGCGATCAATCAATGGAGAACAAGTGTGACTGAACAAAATATACAGCTTTTTGGCAATCAGCGATTATCAATTGAAG
This sequence comes from Pseudoalteromonas sp. GW168-MNA-CIBAN-0100, assembly GCF_040309225.1. NCBI lineage: Bacteria > Pseudomonadati > Pseudomonadota > Gammaproteobacteria > Alteromonadales > Pseudoalteromonadaceae > Pseudoalteromonas > Pseudoalteromonas sp. GW168-MNA-CIBAN-0100. The sequence goes on from NZ_JBEOOL010000001.1 coordinate 40,512, forward strand.
ATATTGTTCGAGTTGCCTTTAATGAAACACAAGTGCAATTAAATAGCTGTGAAACTTTTAGCGTTAAAATTAATAGCGCTTTGCGTTTTTTAGACACACTTTTAAAAGAAGATGGCGTGATTTACGGCGTTACTACTGGTTACGGTGATTCTGTAACGGTGGCTGTACCCCTTGATTTAGTTGATGAATTACCTCTGCATTTAACTCGCTTTCACGGCTGTGGACTCGGGGATGTATTTAATAAAGTTCAAGGGCGTGCAATTTTAGCGACCCGCTTAACATCACTTTCTCAGGGCTACTCTGGTATTAGCTGGGAAATGCTGCATCTACTTAAAGATTACTTAAATAACGATATAGTGCCTGTGATCCCGCAAGAAGGGTCAGTAGGTGCCAGTGGCGATTTAACACCGTTATCTTACGTTGCAGGTGCGATGGTAGGCGAGCGTGATGTGTTTTACAAAGACCAAGTACGTAACAGTGCAGAAGTTATGAAAGAAGTTGGCTTAGAACCACTAACACTAAGGCCAAAAGAAGGTCTTGCCGTTATGAATGGCACAGCGGTAATGACTGCATTAGCGTGTTTAGCGTTTGATAGGGCTAATTACTTAGCTAAACTGGCGAGCCGTATTACTGCATTATCAAGTTTAGCGCTTAAAGGAAATAGCCATCATTTTGATGAGATATTATTTTCAGTTAAGCCACATCCTGGGCAGCAGCAAATTGCACGTTGGATAAGAGACGATTTAAACCATCACGATCACCCTCGTAATGCAGACAGACTTCAAGATAGGTATTCAATCCGTTGTGCACCCCATGTTATTGGTGTTCTGCAAGACAGTCTGCCGTTTTTTAGGCACATGATAGAAAACGAGCTTAATTCAGCAAACGATAACCCAATAATTGACGGCCAAGGTGAGCATGTATTACACGGCGGGCATTTTTACGGAGGCCACATTGCAATGGCAATGGATAGCATGAAAACAGCCGTTGCAAACCTTGCTGATTTAGCAGACAGACAAATCGCTTCTTTGGTTGATACTAAGTACAACAATGGGCTACCTTCAAACTTGTCTGATAGTGCACCAGAGCGCCGTTATATTAATCATGGTTTTAAAGCGGTTCAAATTGGCTGTAGTGCTTACACAGCAGAGGCGTTAAAACTAACCATGCCGGCCAGCGTTTTTTCTCGCTCTACAGAGTGTCATAATCAAGATAAAGTGAGTATGGGAACTATTGCGTCTCGCGATTGTTTACGTATTTTACAGCTAACAGAACAAGTGTTAGCAAGTACGTTATTAGCAAGTATTCAAGGTGTTAGATTGCGTATAAAACAAGGCGATCTTGAGTTTTCGACTTTAACGCAAAATATGCAAAACATGTATACCGATATAACTGATTACTTTGAAAACCTCACTGAGGATAGACCAATGGAAGCCGTGCTAAGGCAAACAATAGGGTATATTCAAACTAAACGTTGGGCGTTGTATGAATAGTAAAGGTGCATTATTAACGCATGTGGTAGAAATCGAAATTCCATTTCATGACTGCGACCCAATGAATGTTGTATGGCATGGTAACTACCCACGTTACTTAGAAGTAGCGCGCTGCGAGTTACTGCGTTTATTTGATTATGATTACCCACAAATGCATGAATCGGGCTACGCGTGGCCTATTGTTGATATGCAAATAAAGTATGTCGCCTCAGCAGTATTTACTCAAAAAATTAAAGTAGCGGCTTATTTAAAAGAATACGAGAATAGACTACGGATTGATTACGTAATCACTGACTTGCTAACTAATAAGCGCCTTACTAAAGCCTCAACCACGCAAGTTGCGGTTGAGGTTAGCTCCAAAGAAATGCAATTTGAATCACCCGCTATTTTATTTAATAAGTTAAAAGCGGTTTTGAATTAAATTTTTATTTTATAGGCGATTAAATGAATTTTTTAAAATGTTTTACATTGAGCATAGCCATTAGCTTTTTACTGTTTTGCTCTGTAGTAAATGCAGCAGTTATTAAAGGTGAGTTTAAGCAATATAAGCAATTTAATGGATTTGCTAAGCCTTTTATTTCGTCGGGTGTTTTTTCGTTAATTGACGAAAAGCTAATTTGGCAAGTGAAAATGCCTGTTGAGAGTATGCTCATAATAGAAAACGGCAAAGTGCTTGCACAAAATGCCAATGGTGAGTTAATACCACAACCCGGTAGCGAGCAATTTGTAGGATTACTGAGTGACTTACTTAGCGTAAATATGAGTGCGCTGGAAACACGTTTTGACATTGCTAAAATGCAAGACAGTTGCACACAGTTAACACCAAAAGAAGCGATGCTACAGCAATTATTTAGTGATTTTATTTTATGTGAAACTGCTAAGCAAGTGAGCAGTATTACACTAAATGAGCACTCAGGAAATAACACAAAAATTGAGTTTACTTATTCCAAATAAAATTATGTTTTTAAATAATGCAGTGGTTAATTAAGGGAATAGTGCAGTGACAAAACGAATTACCGTTATTGTAGGGTGGTTTAGCAGTTTAATTTTACTTTTTGCTGCAGCTTTTTGGCTGTCTAAACCAACGTTTAGCGCCGATATGTTTAGCTTATTGCCAAAGTCGCATTCCCAAATTGCACATGCGGAAGATGTTTTTTTTCAGCAAAATGCTAACCGTATTATGTTCTCGTTTGTAGGAAATAATAAAAATAAAGCATTTGATGATTTCCAAAAATGGCTTGACGATAATGCAATTAAAAGCACATTTAACTTTCCGTCCGTTAACGATTTAGCGCAAACATTCTCACCTTTCAAACATGCGTTATTAAGTGATACTTACAAGCAAACATTAAGCAAAAAAACAACGTTTGAACATTATTACCTTGAGCAATTAAATCAGTTAGGCAACCCATTTGTAAGTGCTACCTTAAGCAAAGATACAAGTTTGAGCTTAGCGGCATTTATAGAAGATAACTTAAAACAAAGCCAATTGTTTACGCTTGAACAAGGTCGTTTAACTCGACGCTTAAAAGGCGTTGAATACCGTGTCATTTTGGCAAACTTAGCGCCCGAAAATTTAGGGGTTAATAAATCAATTGATTTAGCTGGCGCGATAATTAAACAGATAAATATACTTAATAAAACCTACCCTGATTTAAGCATTACTTACTCTGGTGTGCTATTTCATACGGCTGAAAATGCTAAACAAGCTAAATACGAGATGAGCCTGTTTGGTGGCATTAGCTTATTAGCCCTTATTGCTATGGTATTTTGGGTATTTAGGCGTTTAAACAGTATTTTATTAGCAAGCTTTACCGTACTGAGCGCACTTATTGGTGGCGCTATCGCTATGGTGTTGCTGTTTAATACTATTCATTTATTAACGCTTGTTTTTGCAGTTACCTTGATTGGTATTGCCATTGATTATGCATTCCATGGTATGACTGACTTAGCCAAAAAAGAGCATGAAAAAGGCTACAGCAAAGGGACTCAATCTGCGCTTTTACTCTCTCTTATTACGACTACGCTGGGTTATTGTTGCTTACTAGGTGCACCACTCACGTTATTATCTCAAGTTGGTGTGTTTGTTATTGCGGGTTTAGTGAGTGCTTGGCTATTTACAGTTTTAGTTTTGCCATTGTGGCAATCTACACTCACGTTATCGCCTTCGAGTTTATTGATGAGTCAAAAGCTCATTAAGGTTTTTTTATACTGCAATAGTTTAAACAAGCCAATACTCATTACATTATTAGCCCTTATAAGTGCGTTATTTTTAATAAAACCTATTAGCTTTAATGACGATGTAAAGCTATTAAATGCAAGCTCCGAACATTTAATGCTAAATGAAAAAAAGCATTTGTTATTACTTGGGCAATGGGATAGTCAAATTGTTTTTATGTTTGCAGATAGCGACGAAGCGCTATTACAAAAACAAGAACAGTTTTTAAAACGCTTAACCCAACTAAACCCTAATTTTAAACATAATAGCATTAGCCATTGGTTGCCTAGTTTACAAAAGCAGAGGGATAACCAAGCCTTGTTTGAACAGGCTAAAAACAAAGGGACTTTGGATATTGCAGAGCGCATTACAGGGCAAGCGTTAGTAAGTACAAAAGCGCCCTTATTAACTTATGAAACACTCGCCACGAGTACATTTAAACCATTACTGCTTTCTCAAATGGTTGTTGAGTCAGAACAATCGATAACGTGGGTGTCTATTTCGGGTATTTCATCTGATCAACTAATTAATGAGGTTGAAAAAAACAATGGAATTTACCTTTATAATAAACCTAAACAAATTAGTGCTTTATTAAGTGATTACCGTGAATATTTACTATTAAGCCTAGTGCTTGCGGGTTTTATTAGTTGGCTGCTTTTTAGTTGGCGATTTACGATTAAGATAGCGCTGCTGCAGGTGACCATTTTATCTGTTGTGGTGTTGAGCATGCTTTGGGTATGTAATGCGATTCAAGGTAGCTTGTCGTTATTTAATTTACTCGGTGCGTTACTTGTTATTGCCTTAGCAATTGATTACCTCGTTTTTTATCAAATAAATAAGTTAGAGCCCAAAAATGTGTTAGCGATTAGCTTATCGGCTGCGTCATCAATGTGGGTATTTGGCATGTTGAGTGCATCTGATACACCGGCTATTTTTAGCTTTGGGCTGAGTGTAATGGTAGGGATTTTAGCTATTTACTTTTTATCACCGCTGAGTGTTTTAAAGCCTCAAAAGGAACAATAATTTGAATAACCTTGAGCAGTACGATGTTGTTGTTATTGGCGCTGGGCCTTCTGGTGCATTGGCTAGTAGTCTTTTAGTTCAAAAGGGATGGCGGGTACTGGTACTTGAACAGCAGGCGTTTCCACGTTTTTCAATTGGTGAAAGCTTACTGCCGCAATGTATGGCGTACTTAGAAGACGCGGGCTTAATCGATACACTACATAACAATGCAGCGGCTTTAGGTTTTCAGTTTAAAGATGGCGCTGCTTTTCATCGGGCAGGGCAAAATACAACTATAAATTTCACTGAAAAATTTACTAAAGGCCCAGACACTACGTATCAAGTGAAAAGAGCCGACTTTGACAAATTATTAGCAGACAAAGCACAAGGACAAGGCGTAGAAATCAGATATAAGCACACGGTGGTTGACTACTGTGATGAGCCAAATGGTGCATCATTAGTGGTACACAATGAGCAGCAGCAAGCTTATCGCGTTAATGCCCGATTTGTATTGGACGCAAGTGGCTTTGGGCGTGTATTACCAAAATTGTTAGATTTAGAGCTTCCTTCTAACTTTCCTGTTCGAAGCGCTTATTTTAGTCACTTTAAAGACAATATTAGTGATACAAGCTTCGATCGAAATAAAATTTTGATTACCGTACACCCTCAATATTCAGACGTGTGGTATTGGCTTATTCCCTTTAGTGATGGTACTGCGAGTATTGGGGTTGTGGCGCAGTCAGAGCGTTTTAATGATGATGAATCTAGCGATTTACTAAATCAATTTATAGAGCAAGACCCTTATTTAAAAACACTGTTAGCACAGCGTGAGTTATTAACTCCAGCAAAAAATATAAAAGGCTACTCGGCAAATGTGAGTAAGTTATATGGTAAGCACTTTGCTTTATTGGGTAATGCGGGGGAATTTTTAGACCCGGTATTTTCATCAGGTGTAACAATTGCACTCAAATCTGCAAATTTAGTTGCCCCACTTGTTGATCGCTATTTAAAAAACGAAGTCGTCGATTTTGACGCTCACTACGCACAGCCATTACAAGCTGGAGTCGATTGTTTTAGAACATTTGTAACAGGGTGGTACGATACGCGTTTTCAGGATGTGATATTTTACTCTGAACAAAATACTCAGGTGCGAGAAATGATTAGTGCTATTTTAGCGGGCTACGCATGGGATACAAATAACCCATTTGTTGCACAAAGTGAACGCCGTTTAAATGTGTTGGCTCAGTTATGTCAAAATTAATTAAGTATGTGGTGTGTAGTGTATTTATATTTGCTGTATTGAGCGCATGTACGAGTTTTACAGCATCTAAAAATAGAGTGTATCTATCACCTAATATTCAATTAAATATTAATAGTGTGCCAGCACAAATGTTTGATAAGTCTTGGCAGCATGTTTTGTATATTACGAATCAGCAAAACACACACACTGTATTTGCCCAATTAGCTATAAATGACAAAGGTGCAATTAAGTTATTGTTAATGACAGTGCAAGGCTTTCCGATTATGGAGCTTGAAAAACCTTTAAATGGCCCAGTAAAAACACGAAATATGCTGGCGGTAGAAGGGATAGACCCTCATTATATTTTAGCGGATATTGCATTAGTACATTGGCCAGTAGCATTTTTACAAAAGCAGTTAGAGGGTGCTTTAATAGAGCAGGTTGGCTCTAATCGGGAAGTATTTAACGATGAAGGTACATTTATCACCATTGACTATAGTGATGAGTCGACAACGTTGAACAATATTTTACATCAGTATCAAATAACATTTAAAAAGGTAGAACAGTGACATATTGGCTGAATGATTTAGGCATTGTGAGTGCGATGGGCATAGGCCAAGATGCAACCACAACAAGCTTAAATAAATATAACCCTGCAACTCCTTTATTAACTTTAAATAAAAGTTTAAGTGCTGAGCAAACTCCGCTGTATGTCGGGCAAGTTCAGTCTATTGCTTTATCAAATAATAAACGTATCAATACATTTATTGATCTAGCTTTAGAGCAGATTAAGCCAACCTTAGATAAACTTTCGCATATTGATAAGTCGCGTATCGCAATTGTAATGGGTACTAGTACATCAGGTATTCATGATGGCGAAAGAGCGCGTAAAAACTATGAAAGTACAAAACTCTGGCCTGATGACTTTAGTTACAGTGATCAAGAGTTAGCTACACCCGCTCATTATATTGCACATAAAATAGGGGCTCTAGGGCCTTGTTACAGTATTTCTACTGCGTGCACGTCGAGTAGCAAAGCGTTAATTAGCGCCCGAGCTTTGCTAAATGCTGATTTAGCCGATGTGGTAATTTGTGGTGGTGCGGATAGTTTGTGCCAATTAACAATTAATGGCTTTGACTCGCTCGCTTCTTTAAGCTCGGGTTTATGCCAGCCTTTTTCTAGCACCAGAGACGGCATTAATATTGGTGAAGGGGCCGCTTTATTTGTAATGACTAAAAATAAGCCAATAACAAATAACGGCATTATGTTACTAGGCAGTGGCGAAAGCTCAGATGCGCATCATATGTCAGCCCCCGATCCTAATGGGATGGGCGCCCAAGCCTCAATGGAAAAAGCACTAAAAAGCGCAAAGTTATCCTGTGGTGATATTGATTATATTAACGCTCACGGTACGGCTACTGTAAAAAATGACGAAATGGAAGCACTTGCAATTAATCGCGTGTTTGGCAACAATACCCCGCTTAGCTCAAGTAAGCATTTAACAGGGCATACTCTTGGTGCTGCAGGCGCCATTGAAGCCGGTATATGTTGGTTATTATTAAAAGACAGCGGCCAACATATGCTGCCGTATAACGCGATTAAAGAAGGCAGTGATTTGGCTGATATAAAAATAATAAAACAAGCGTTTAAGCCCGCTCTTAAATATTGCTTATCTAATTCATTTGCGTTTGGCGGTAATAATGCCAGCTTAATATTGGGAGTTAACGTTGACTAATTACCCTATAGAGCAAGTAGTCCCGCATGATGCGCCTATGATTTTAATAGATAGCCTTTTAACACACAGCGAAGATGAAGCTCAATGCGGCGTTACTATAACTGAGCAAAGCCCTTTTTTTAGTCCTGCAATTAACGGCGTACCTAGCTATATTGGTGTTGAGTACATGGCGCAGTCTATTGCCGCTTACGCTGGTGCGTTAGCGAATGATGAAAATAAACCTGTAAAAATTGGTTTTTTAATTGGCACGCGAAAGTATCAAACTTATCAACCGTGTTTTAAAAACGGCAGTAAGCTGACTATTGAAGTGAAAAAGCTATATCAAGAAGAGTCAGGTTTAAGTGTATTTGAATGCCAAATACTCGTGTGTGAAACTCTACTTTGCCAAGCAAAAATTAATGTATTTCAGCCTGAAAACCCGTTGGAATTTATAAGAGAAAATCAATGACAAAAAGAATTTTAGTTACGGGTTCAAGCCGTGGTATTGGTAAAGCTATTGCGTTAAAACTTGCTGAGCAAGGGTTTGATATTGCAGTACATTGCAGAGCGGGTGTTGAGCAAGCTCAAGCAACATGCGATGAAATTAATGCATTAGGTAGAACCACCAGTTTATTACAATTTGATGTATGCGACAGAGAGCAGGCCAAAGCACAAATAATAGAAGATATAGCTCAGCATGGCGCTTATTATGGCGTGGTGTGTAATGCAGGTATTACTAACGATATGGCATTTCCTGCTATGCAAGGGGAAGACTGGGATTGTGTAATACGTACAGGCCTTGATGGGTTTTATAATGTAGTACACCCAACTGTAATGCCTATGGTACAAAGCCGTAAAGGTGGGCGAATAATTACAATGTCATCGGTGTCAGGTATTGCAGGTAACCGAGGACAAGTAAATTATAGTGCAGCAAAAGCCGGTATTATTGGGGCCACTAAAGCACTTGCATTAGAATTGGCAAAACGCAAAATCACAGTTAATTGTGTGGCACCTGGTTTAATAGAAACCGCGATGACTGATGAATTACCTATTGATGAAATGATGAAAATGATACCCCTTAAACGCATGGGGAGCGTTAAAGAAGTTGCGGGAACAGTCGCTTTTTTAATGTCTGATGATGCAGCTTACATAACACGCCAAGTGATTTCGGTTAATGGTGGCATGGTTTGATTAAACGCGTTGTTGTAACAGGGATGTCGGTGGTCACTGCATTGGGCGATGATTGGTCTGAATTCAAACAAGCCTTAATTAAAGGCGAAAATGCTGTTGTTACTATGCCAGAGTGGGATATAGCTGACGACCTCAATACTCGTTTAGCCGCGCCAGTTAAACACTTTGAGCGACCAGGTCATTACAAACGAAAACAAATCCGTTCAATGGGGCGAGTGTCACTTATGTCAACTCGTGCTACTGAATGCGCACTTGAACAAGCCAAACTACTCGAGCACGAAAGTCTAACAGATGGCTCTACGGGTATAGCGTATGGCTCATCTACGGGCTCTACTGAGCCATTACTCGCCTTTGCAAATATGATGGAAACGGGGTCGATGTCAGGTGTAACAGCCACGAGTTACATTAAAATGATGGCGCATACTGCCCCTGTAAATGTTGGTGTGTTTTTTGGTTTAAAAGGGCGTGTTATAACAACAAGCTCTGCTTGTACATCGGGATCTCAAGGAATAGGCTTCGCCTATGAAGCGATTAAGTTTGGCCGACAAAAAATAATGGTGGCTGGTGGAGCAGAGGAATTATGCATCACAGAGGCTGCAGTATTTGATACGCTTTATGCAACATCTACAAAAAATGAAACACCAAAACAAACACCAAGACCTTTTGATAAAAATCGCGATGGCTTAGTGATAGGCGAAGGCGCGGGTACACTTATTTTAGAAGAATACGAACATGCAAAAGCGCGCGGAGCAACAATATTAGCTGAGGTGGTTGGTTTTGGTTGTAATTCTGATGGACAGCACGTTACTCAACCAACATCAAAAACAATGCAACTAGCGATAGAAATGGCACTGCAAGATGCCAATTTAGAACCAGAAAAAATTGGTTACGTTAATGCTCATGGTACATCAACAGATAAAGGTGATATTGCCGAGTCTCACGCAACGTTTAAAGCATTGGGCAGCAAACCTATTAGCTCGTTAAAAAGTTATTTGGGGCATACATTAGGTGCTTGTGGTGCAATAGAAGCATGGGCAAGCATTAATATGATGGCAGATAACTGGTTTGCACCAACAATTAATTTAGATAACGTTGATGACGAATGTGCTCAGCTTGATTACATAAGGCATCAAGGGCGTGAGATTAATACCGATTACGTGATGAGTAATAACTTTGCGTTTGGTGGTATTAACACCTCTTTAATATTTAAACGCTATAAAGTAGATTAAACACGTTAAAAGATAAGTTATAACTAACTGTTAGCTCGTTTTTACTGTATAATTTGCGACCCTTGATAATGTGGCCGTAGGTTATACAGCATGAATTTTAAATCTTTTAGTTTCGCTCCTGAAATCATCCAGGCGTTGGACGAACTTAACTATCACACCCTTACGCCCATTCAGCGCGCAGCAATTCCTGCTGTTCGTAAAGGTAAAGACGTTTTAGCCAGTGCACAAACTGGTACCGGCAAAACTGCCGCGTTTGCTTTACCTATCATCCAAAAATTGGTTGAGTCTGAACTCAGCACAACTAATGCACCTCATGCATTAGTACTTGCTCCAACGCGTGAACTTGCAGAACAAATTGCAAATAATTTTAGAGATTTTGCAAAGCATACATCACTTAAAGTCGTTAGCTTATTTGGTGGTGTTAGCACAGCCGGCCAAGCAAATGCTTTAAAAGAAGGTGTAGATATTGTTGTTGCAACGCCAGGTCGTTTATTTGATCATATTCGTTTAGGTAACTTAAGCCTTGCAAGTGTTAAGCACCTTGTTCTTGATGAAGCTGACCGTATGCTTGATATGGGCTTTATTGAAGATATGCAAAACGTTATTAAAAGCTGTGCAGAAGAGCGCCAGATTTTACTTTTCTCTGCTACATTCCCTGCAGCAATTAAACAATTTGCATCTAAAGTATTGAAACAAGCTGAAATAGTCCGTGTTGATCAAACTAACAGTACAGCAAGCACCGTTGAGCATGTTGTTTACCCAGTTGAAGAACGTCGTAAGCAAGAGCTACTTTCTGAATTGATTGGTAAGAAAAACTGGCAACAAGTGCTTGTCTTCGTAAACATGAAAGAAACAGCTGATGAGCTTGTTAAAGAGCTTAACCTCGATGGTATTCCGGCAGGCGTTTGCCACGGTGATAAATCTCAAGGTAACCGTCGTCGTGCTTTACGTGAATTTAAAGAAGGCAAGGTACGCGTATTAGTGGCTACAGAAGTCGCTGCTCGTGGTATTGATATTGATGGCTTACCTCGTGTAATTAATATTGATTTACCATGGCTTGCAGAAGATTACGTTCACCGTATTGGCCGTACAGGTCGTGCTGGTCGTCAAGGTCAAGCAATCTCATTTGTTAGCCGTGAAGAAGAAAACACTTTGTTTGAAATTGAAACGCTAATCGGCCAAAAAATCAAACGTGTATATTTAGAAGGTTATGAAGTAAGTAACCGTGAAGTACTCATTGATAAAATTGGTAAAAAACCAGCGCATTTACGCCGTACACGTTCTAACAAGTTATCAGGACAAGCAACCGGTGAAGCGAGAGCAGTAAATCGCTCACGTATTTCAAGCGTTCGTAAAAGCTTAAAAGGCGAAAAACTGTCACTTAAAAAGTCATAGTTAACGCCGTTTAGTTTAAAAAACCTGAGTTTACTCAGGTTTTTTTGTGCCTGGTGATAACACCTCATCAATAATATTTGCGTATACATAAGCCGCTTGCTCGTCCTCTTTATTTGCTATTATGGACAAACCAACCGGTAAACCACTTACTTTTCCGACCGGTAGGGTTATGTGCGTTGTGCCAGCAATAGCAGATAACGAACTACTACTGCCATTAAAATTATCACCATTAACTAAGTCTGTTTTCCAGGCCGGTGATACTGTAGGCGCTATAACAATATCAAGCTTGTTGTTTTTATATACATTAACAATGGCTGTCGTTGCTAAAGTGCGATAGCGTTCTTTAGTCTCCTGGTATTTTTGTTTGTTAGTTAAATCAATAGCCTGCGATTGAACTAGGATGTCTTGCTCAAAGTGGGGCATTTCTGTTTTTTTATTTTGAATATTAAAATTAATAAGTGCTTTTAGGCTTTTAACAGCCACTTGTGTTGGAGTGTTTGCGAGGTAATGATTAATTTCGGCTTTGAAGTCGTAAAGTAAAATATAGTATTCATCAGCAAATAGCGTATCTAAGTTATCAGTAATATCTACATTAATAACAGTGTGTCCAGCCTGTTGTAATGCTTGTAACTGCTTGGCATAAAGGCGCTGCGTTTCAACTGTAAATTTGTCGCTAGGCAGTGCACCAATAATAAGTGACGATTTTGATTTTATATTACCTGTTTTTAATTCAAACCCTGTAGTTGTTGCATCAAGGGAGTCCTCACCTTGCAAAACAGATAAAACCAGCAGCGAATCTTTAAGAGAATGCGCCATCGGCCCTACTGAATCTTGGCTACTTGAAAGAGGCACAACACCTGAGCGTGATACTTGGCCCATACTCGGTTTTATTGCATAAACTCCATTTACTGAAGCTGGGCACGTAATTGAACCGTCTGTTTCAGTCCCTAATGCTATGGGCGCAAAGTTAAGTGCTACCGCAACAGCAGAACCTGCGCTAGAACCACATGGGTTACGTGTTACATCGTGCGCATTATGTGTTTGTCCGCCTACGGCACTCCAGCCTGAAGATGAATAGGATGAACGAAAATTTGCCCACTCACTTAAATTAGCTTTACCTAAAATTATAGCGCCCGCATTACGTAGTTGTTTAACAACAAAAGCATCATTATTAGTAACGTTATTTTTAAGTGCTAAAGAGCCAGCCGTTGTAGGAAGTGTGCCTTTAGTTTCTATATTATCTTTAAGAAGTACAGGTATTCCATGTAATGGCCCAGCCCAAGTTCCATTGACGGCAAGTTCATCTAACGTTTTAGCTTGAGCAATCGCTGTAGGCTCTAAACTAATAACCGCATTATAGTGTGGATTAAGTTTATTAATTCGGTCTATATAATTTTGGGTGAGTTGCTGTGCATTAATAGAATTATTTTTATATGCACTGTGAATTTCATCGATGGTTTTTAGTTCTTGTGCTTTAGCGTTAAAAATTGCCAATACACTAAGCAACGAAAAGGTAAATGTTTTGATCATTATTGAGGTGCTTAAGGTGTTATTATTTTCTATACATTTAGCACAAAAAAGCCTCACAAAGTGAGGCTTTTCGATAAACAGCTTAAAAAAGAGGTTTAAGCGTTTTCTAGCATAGACAGTGCGACCGCTTCAGCCGCTTTAATACCATCAATACCCGCTGATAAAATACCGCCAGCGTAGCCTGCGCCTTCACCTGCAGGGTAAAGCCCTTTGGTGTTAATACTTTGGAATGTTTTATCACGCTTAATACTAATAGGCGACGAAGTACGTGTTTCAACGCCGGTTAATAAACCGTCGTTAGTTGAAAAGCCACGAATTTGTTTATTAAACGCTGGTATCGCTTCGCGAAGAGCATCAATTGCAAATTGTGGTAGCACTTTACTCAAGTCGGTTAACTTAATACCGGGTGTGTAAGAGGGTTGTACTTCACCTAAGTTTTCTGATGATTTACCTTTCAAAAAGTCGCCAATTAACTGGGCTGGTGCATCGTAGTTGCTACCACCAAGCTCATACGCTTGCTCTTCAAGTTTACGTTGTAAGTCTATTCCGGCAAGTGGATTACCTGGGAAATCTTGCTCCGGTGATATGCCTACCACAATAGCGCTGTTAGCGTTGCGCTCACTGCGTGAATATTGGCTCATACCGTTGGTAACAACGCGGCCCTCTTCAGAGGTTGCAGCGACTACTGTGCCACCTGGGCACATACAAAAGCTGTAAACTGTGCGGCCATTGTCGCAATGATGAACAAGTTTATAATCGGCAGAGCCTAAAATTGGGTTTCCTGCATTTGTACCAAAACGACATTCATCGATCATTGATTGTTTATGTTCGATTCTAAAACCGACTGAGAATGGCTTTGCTTCAACATAAATCCCCTTTTTGTGGATCATATCAAACGTGTCGCGTGCGCTGTGACCAACGGCTAATACAACATGGCGAGTGTTTAGTTGCTCGCCATTTGAAAGCGTTAAACCTGTTACTTGCCCGTCGTCTAAATGAATATCGTCAACACGTGTGCTAAAGCGAATTTCGCCGCCTAGTTCTATTATACGAGCGCGCATTTTTTCAATCATGGTGACAAGTTTAAACGTACCAATGTGTGGCTTACTTACGTATAAAATTTCATCGGGTGCGCCAGCTTCTACAAATTCAGTAATGACTTTACGACCGTAATGTTTTGGATCCTTTACTTGGCTGTATAACTTACCGTCTGAGAATGTACCTGCGCCACCTTCACCAAATTGTACATTTGATTCGGTATTAAGTGTGCGTTTACGCCAAAAACCGAACGTGTCTTTTGTACGTTCACGTACCTCTTTACCGCGCTCTAATATAATGGGATTAAAGCCCATTTGAGCAAGTAATAAGCCTGCAAATAAACCACAAGGGCCAAAGCCAATCACGACAGGGCGCTCTGTTATATTTTCGCTGGCTTGGGCTACAAATTTATAGTTTGTGTCTGGCGCTACTTTTACATGTTGGTCTTTTTCAAATGCTGCGAGTAAATCAGCTTCGTTATCTACTTCTATATCGAGTGTATAAATAAGTAAAATTGCAGTTTTTTTACGTGCATCATAACCACGTTTAAACACATTAAAGCTGTGCAATTGTTCTGGTTGGATTTTTAGTTTATTTACAATTGCTTGGCCAATTGCATCTTCGTCATGATCAAGTGGCAACTTTATTTCGGTTAAACGTATCATTTATATCTCTTTTAGGTGTCATAGCGGGTTTTTAATTACCGCTCACAATAAGGGGATGTAGGGCACAGTTGGTGTGCAAACATAAGGCGCGTATTTTACGTTAAAATAGGGTGATATGGCACTTATTTATTGTATTTTTGGGGTGGATGGGTATGATCCGCAGCTGTTATTTAAAATCTTAGGTATTAAAATAGTATGGCGTTTGTAGTTACCGAAAATTGTATAAAATGTAAGTACACCGATTGCGTTTCAGTGTGCCCAGCAGATGCATTTTTTGAAGGCCCTAATTTTTTAGCTATTAGCCCAATTGATTGTATTGATTGTGGCTTATGTGTCCCTGAGTGTTCAGCTGATGCTATATACCAAGAAGATGAATTACCAGAATCTCAAAAAGAGTTTACTGAATTGAATGCTGAACTTGCACTGGTCTGGCCGCGCATTACAGAGGTTAAACCTGCACCAGAGGACGCTGATGTATGGAATGGCATAGACGATAAACTTAAACTACTCGAAACATAATACGTAACAATTAGTTACTCCTTTATCATTAAATAGTTAATTTTTTATTTCAAAGTATTAACAAATGTACCTGGATAAATTACAATCCCCAGCTTAAGTTACTCCCTATGAGTAATTACAGTCTAAATGGATGTTTATGCAGTACTTTATAACTATAATAAAAAAGTTTACCTTCCTATTTTTAAGTTTCGTTTTATTACTCTCAAGCCTTGATGTAGCGGCTAGTAAACAGCAAGTATCCTTATCTCGTATTGATTCAAATATCACTATTGATGGTGTTATGGATGAAGCGCACTGGCAAAATGCGACACGTATACCTCTACTCTACCAAGATGAGCCTAACGAAAAAGGCACACCTCCTGTAAAAACTGATGCCTTTATTTACGAAGATGGCACAAACTTATATGTTGCCTTCATTGCAGAGGATCCAAACCCTGAACAAATTCGTGCATCACTTCGTGACCGCGATACGCTATGGGAAGACGACGTAGTCATTCTTGTTATTGATACATTTAATGATGAACGCAGTGGTTATGAATTTCATGTGAATCCCCTTGGTGCACAAGGCGATATAAGAATGACCGATACTGATGGATGGAGCTCAGATACCTCATGGAATGCTATTTGGGATAGCGCGGGACAAATTAACGAGAAAGGTTACATTGTTGAAATGCGTATTCCTTTTAAGGCACTGCGCTTTCCTGAAAATAAAAAAGAGCTAACGTGGGGTTTTTCAGTCATGAGAAACTACCAACGTGATGTTTTATATCAGCTATCAAATATGGGATTTGATAGAAATATAAAATGTAGCCTTTGTCAGTTTGATAAGTTAGTGGGTTTTAGCGATATTGAATCGAGTAAAAATATTCAATTAACCCCTACATTGACAGCACTTCGTAATGATAATAAATCTGAATTACCGGGTAACTGGGATAATGGTGATATAGATACCGAAGTGGGCTTAGATTTGCGCTGGGGTTTAACCAAGGACGCTGTTTTAAATGCGACTATCAACCCAGATTTTTCGCAAGTAGAAACAGACTCTTTAGAGCTCGATGTAAATACAACCTTTTCTATTTATTATGCTGAAAAACGTCCTTTCTTTTTAGATGGAGCTTCTTACTTTAAAAGCAGCTTATTTGAGCTTTTATATACACGTACAATTGCAGAGCCTACTTTAGGTGCAAAATTAACGGGTAAAACGGGTGATCATAGTTATGCGTTAATGCTCGCTGATGACGACAATAGTAATATTTTACTGCCAACGAATCAGGGCTCTGGCTTTGCAAGCTTAAACGAAAAAACGAATGCGGCCGCAGGGCGTTATCAATATGACCTAGGTCAGCAGGGTACTATTGGCCTTTCAAGCACGCACAGAGAAAGTGATGACTATCACAACACTGTATTATCAGTGGATGGTAGCTACTGGTTTAATCAATCGGATACTCTTTTGTATCAAGTATCATCTGCTGATACACGTAACTCTGAATTTTTAATTCAAAATTATAACTTATCTGAAACTCAGTCAGATGAAGCATATGCCCTGGAACTTACCCGCGATAAACGTGATTACAAATTATTTGCATCTTATGAAAATATTGGGCAGGACTACCGCACCGATTTAGGTTATCAAGCTAAAGTTGATTATGAAAAAGTAGGCTTTGGTGGCGGACAAACATGGTACAGAGATGAATCTGATTTACTTACCTCATGGTCATACGAAGCTGACTGGGATAAAACGTGGGCGCAAAACGGCGACTTACTTGAAGAAGAATACGAAGGCTTTTTAAGCTTTAAAGGCCAAAAACAATCTATTTTTGAAATTGGTTTAGTGCACCGTTATGAAAACTTTAATGGCAATTTTTACAATCAAAATATTGGTTATATTTACACAGGGTTCAAACCGACTAAAGATTTAAAGCTCACCTTATATACCGAATATGCAAGCCGTATTGACTATACAAATGAACAGCTTGGTGATGTGTTTAACGCTCAAACACAAGTTATATGGGATATTAACGACCACTGGCAGCTCGATGTAAAACATAACTACAGTCAATTAGACAACCCGCAAGGGAAACGTGTGTTTACTGCTAACTTGGTCGACTTTAGACTTCATTATAAATTTAGCATGCGTTCAATTCTTAAATTAATTTTACAATTTGAAGACATTGATAGAGACGAAAACGCCTACTTTTACCAAGTTAGTCAAATCAATAAAGACTATGGCAGCCAGCTTGTTTACTCATATAAAATTAATGCGCAAACACTGTTTTATTTGGGTTACTCAGATAGAGGTTACCAAGACGATTCTCTTAAAAATATTGAGCGAGATCAGCGTACATTTTTTACAAAAGTTAGCTATGCATGGCAGCTTTAAATAAAAATAATAATTGTACCTGCGATAGTTGTTACATTCCTAGGTTGTGTAGCAAGGCATGATTTTGAAGAATAATTTTAGGAAATGGTGTATTGAAGCATCGGGAATGTCAGAAAGGATTAGCAAATACAGATACTAAAGGCTGTAATGGTGTGGCCTAGATTGACGCGGAAGAAAAAACAAAAGAGAGCTTATCGACGGTATGTATTAAATTTTAAACAATTAGAACCTTTTTGTTTATTTTTGTTAATGCCACCTATACTATATATCAAATATAGTTAGTTAATCCGTTATTGTTACAAATTTTTGTTATTCTAATGGCTTAGGATTATATCAATGCTTGCGTAGTACTAAATGCAAGCGATATAATCCGCTTTTGGTAATAGGTTTAATAGGAGAAGCAAAATAGATGGATTTTTTTATGAGTAAACTTAAACCGTTCGGTTTTATTTTTCTAATTATAATTCTATTTTGTTTTTGCATAAACATAGAATTAACGAATCAGATTAATCGTATAAATTTATTTAGTACTAGTGTTGATATACGAAGTTTCGAAATAACGAATACCACTCTTGATATGGCTCCTTGGTATAATCCGATCTTAAATGGCCACTATATAATTGAGCAGCCCACTGCTGACTTTTTGCTTATTAAAACCACTGACACCCAGTTTGTAGCTGCTGATTCAAGTAAGTTAATTATAATGACACTTGCATCACCTATTAATTTTTTACTTTTATGTATCTTAATATTTGGTTCTGGCCTGTACTTACGTAGAGAACGTAGGAAGCGTCATTATAAAAATCAAATAGCGGAGCTTAATCTTCAAGCCAATAGCTTACTCACTGCATTTAATTTGCAAGTAAAACCGGCAGAGAATCCTTTGGGTGTAAGCAGCTTAAGCCAATCAATAAATAGTTTAAATACGCATGTGGCTAATTATGTAAAACAAACACAAACCAGTATATGCCAAGACAAACTGACGCTATTAATTGACCGCCATGCTTATATTGAACATATCGACAGACAAATTAATCATGCGAATCAGGAAGATCTCAAGTGTGCACTCCTGTTTATAGACCTTGATGGTTTTAAACAAGTAAACGATTCGTTTGGTCACAGTTTTGGTGATGAAATATTAGTTCAAGTTGCTAGCCGACTTGCGAATGTTTTACGCCACCATAAATTAAGTAACATAAATAGTGCTAACCAATTAGAGCAAAACTTATCAAGGTTAGGAGGAGACGAGTTCTCCATTTTTATAGAATTACTTGATGATAGCGACAGAGTTGTTGAAATTGCTAAGCACGTGCTAAGTGAGCTTGAAAAAGACTTTGTGCTTGGCAATAAAATAGTAAAAATTAGTGCCAGTATTGGTATTGCGGCTTACCCAGAAAGTGCATCAACGCCTCAAGCGCTTTTACAATTAGCCGATGTAGCTATGTATAGAGCTAAAAGTGATGGTAAGGGAATATTTAAAGTTTACTCGCCAGAAATGGGTAACAAAATGCGCCGTTACCATTATTTACTTGAAGAGCTGCGTTTAGCGGTCGCTTGTAAAGATTTTTACTTATCTTTTCAGCCAATTGTGCATGTTGAAGATTGTATGATTGATTATTTTGAAGCGCTTACCCGGTGGGACCACCCAGTTGAGGGTATGATCCCCCCTTCAGAATTTATTCCAATAGCAGAGGAGTCTAATTTAATATTAGAACTTGGCGATTGGATTATGCTTGAATCATGTAGGCAAATGGCTGCATGGCACAATGCAGGTATGCGTAAAGTAAAAATATCAGTAAATGTTTCGGGCATTCAATTAAAGCACCGTGACATTTATGATTGGGTAATGAAGAAGCTCAAAAAAACCGGTTTACCGGCTACGTCTTTAATGCTTGAAATTACCGAATCAACATTTATTAAAGCCAGTCCTAAAATAATTAAAGAGCTAAGTAGGCTAAGAGAAGAGGGTATCACTATTGCTATTGATGACTTTGGCACAGGTTTTAGCTCGTTGAGCACATTAGCGGATTTACCAATAGATGTTATTAAAATTGATCGCTCGTTTATAGCTCAAGCTAATAAAAGCCAAAAATATAATGATATATTAAATACAATTAGTGAGCTTGGACAAAAGCTTGGCCTTAAAATTGTAGCAGAAGGCGTTGAAGAAATAGGGCAGTTTGAACTTGTTAAAAAAATGGGTGTGAGTTCTGTTCAGGGTTATTTAGTAAGTCGACCTGAGTCATCAGCTAATGTAGGTAATAAAGTATTACGCAATAACACTAGTAACCTTTCAGCATCGGGTACAAGTGCTTGGGATGTAGTTAGTTAGTTTACAAATAAAAATGCCACTCTAAATAGAGTGGCATTTTTTGTTTAATCAGTAATTATTGTATTAAAGATCAAATGTGCGAGAAACGGCAAGTACGATACGCTCATCAGCATAATCGTAATCTAAGCTTGTGTTTTCAGCGGCCACTTCAATACCAAACCCTTCATAACTAGTTTGATATGCTAAACGGTAATGATTGTATGATTTTTTCTCGTTTACGTCCCACGCCCATTTTTGTCCATCAAGCGAGTTTGAAATATCAAAGCTTGCACGTAGTGCATGATTTGGAGCCAGCTCATAGGTGTGTGCAATCATTGAGATTACATGGCCTCCACCTTGACCAAAATAATCCCAGCTGTACCAAAAGTTAAGCTCAGTTTGGCCGTATTCACTTGCATAACCAAACTTAGTGTAAGCTTCAGCGTAGTTACCATCGCTGTTATTACCTTGATAAGTGTAATAAGCAATACCGTAGTCAACGCTCAATTGCTCATTAAGCTGCACATACTTACCTACATAAGCATCAAGTTCAAAATCAGTGTCATCACCAAAATCAACATTTGAAGCCCATACGCCTGCGTATACACCGCTATCAAAAGCATAGTCTAAACTGCCTTGAATAGCAGGATCGCTATCAGTTTGGCTCACACCGTTAAATGTATAATCAGAGGCTGCTGTGATTGTTGTTGACCAATCAGCAGCTGCGGTTGTTGATAAAAGTGCAAATGGTAGTGCTACTACAAGTTGTTTTAGTTTGTTATTCATTGTTTATCCCTAGTGTACAGTGTCTATTTTTGTGTAATCAATTTTATTTTCTTTTGGTGAACTATCAATATTCGTTACTGTTTTAAATTTGTTATAGCCAATAAATGCGGCACAAACAAAGAACAAACCAATGACTAACGCGCCTACCCATTGAATTTGTAAAAATTCTAATTTAAACAATAACGTAAGTAGTGATAGAGCAACAACATTTCCGATCATGTATTTCATTTTGCCAAAACGCTTTACGGTAAAGTTTAGGTTATCTGTGTATAAGCGCACTAACGAATCAAGTGAGTTAATTACAAATACAATACCTACAAACACCATCGCAAAGTTTTTAATTCCCTGAGTCGAAATGCCTGCTTCGTGGTATTGGTATAGCACGCTAAACCAGATTGCAATTGGAATTGAAGGAAATATTAACATTGCACCAAGTACTTGGTATGTTTTAAGACCCCCGACAAAACGTGATGTAAATTGACCAATCATTATGCTCCACGCAAACCACCAAAATAAATAAAACTCATGATAGTCATTAAGTGGTAAAACAAATTCATTAAGATTAGCGAAATACGTTCCGATTGATCCTAGGTTATCTGTAAATGCTGACATCTCATTGTCGCCCATTGCAAAAGCGCCAACCCACATAAAGGCAATCAATGCTAAAAACAGCCACGTAGTAGAAATACTTAAAATACGAACATATTTAATATCTGTACTCGAGTACACAGCAAAACAAATAGCAGCGAATACGATTAGATAAAACTCAGGAGCTACACTTGAATCATCAGCCAATCCAGGTAAATACCAAGATAAATTGTTCAATAATAAATAAGCGGTGAATGCGCATGTACCAATAATTACAACATTATTGATAAATTTAACCCAAGGAATTTCGAAAAATTTCACTTTAGGTTCTATTACACAGAAATAAAAGCACGTAAGAAAGTAAAATCCCCAGATCAAAAATCCCCAGTAGCCAAACTCAATAGCCAGTGGATTTGCAAACGCGTATTCTGGGCTTGCTTTTATGTCTGCATAACCTGCAAACTCAGTTAAAGGAAACATTATAAGACCTACATCAAGGCCTGACGTAAATAGTATAGCGATAAAAGTAAACGTTTTTACCGGTGTTACACCTACTACGCGAACATTACCCCATTTAAGTAAGATAATAATAACCGCTAGTAAAGTAAAAATGATGCCAGCATTAAGCCAAATAGTCATTGTTACCCTCCAGTAATGAATAAAAATAATTCATAAGCACTCCGTATTTTATTGTTTTATTCTCGCATTAACACAACGTAACCTATTTACATCGTGTGCCACTGCAAGGCACGCATTGGTTTAGCCCGACGAGACCAAACCTAAGCATGTGGCTAAAGTTAGATCTCCGTACTACGTTGTGTTTCTTGCCAGTTTGTTGTTATGGCAACATTCACATCCGATTTCTGTAATGGTTCTTTACCTAAAATTATGTCAGCTGCTTTTTCGGCAACCATAATAGTAGGCGCATTCAAGTTTCCGTTAGGAACTGTTGGGAATATAGATGAGTCAACAACACGTAGTCCTTCAATACCATGTACTTGCGTATTTGAGTTAACAACGGCCATATCATCCTCACCCATTTTGCATGAGCAAGAAGGGTGGTAGGCACTTTCTACGGCTTGGCGTACAAAGGCATCTATTTCTTCATCTGTTTGAATATGTTTACCAGGTTGAATTTCTTCATCGCGGTATTCATCAAAGGCACTTTGTTCGATTATGTCGCGTGTTAAGCGAACGCACGCTCTGAAGCCTTCAATATCGTCTTGGTGTTCAAGGTAATTAAATAAAATGGTTGGTGGTTGCTCAGGGTTCGCAGAAGCAATAGTGACACTACCGCGACTTTTTGGTTTGTTATGACCAACATGTACCTGAAAACCATGACCTGCAAATGCACTTCTACCATCGTAACGCATAGCCGCTGGTAAAAAGTGATATTGAATGTCTGGCCATTCAACACCTGGTTTTGAGCGAATGAACGCACACGATTCAAAATGATTCGTTGCACCTAAACCCGAACGCGTTAATAACCAGCGCGCGCCAATCAAACCTTTTGATACAATGCCTAGCTTGCCGTTAAGTGTGATAGGTTGCTTACACTTGTATTGAAAGTAAAACTCAAGATGATCTTGTAAGTTTTGACCAACACCTGGTAAATGATGCTGTACTTCAACGCCTGCTTTTTCAAGCACTTGAGTATCACCAATACCAGAGAGTTGTAAAATATGTGGAGAGCCAATTGGCCCTGCACTTAGTACAACGTCTTTTGCAGCATGTGCAGTTTTAACGTCGCCATTTACTTTGTATTCAATGCCAGTGGCTTTTTTGCCATCTAAAATCACGCGTTGTGCTAGTGCACCTGTAATAATTGTTAAATTACTACGTGATTTAACAGGGTCTAAATACTCACGAGAAGCAGAGCTGCGCACGCCGTCTTTTACGGTCATGTGCATTGGGCCAAAACCCTCTTGCTGCGACGCATTATAATCATCTGTAGAAGCGTAACCGGCTTGTACACCTGCTTTGATAAAGGTGCGGTAAAGCGGGTTTTTCATTTCGTTGCCGTTATTAACGCCAAGCGGGCCTTTGCCACCACGGTAAGTATTTTCACCAAGGTAAAAGCTTTCTGCTTTTTGAAAATACGGTAAACACGATTGGTAATCCCAACCGTTTGCACCGTGTTGCTGCCATTCGTCAAAATCTTTTGCGTGGCCACGTACATATACCATGCCATTAATAGATGACGAGCCGCCTAACACTTTGCCTCGAGGACAATGCATCTCACGGTTATCTAAATGAGGCTCAGGCTGCGTATGAAACTGCCATGCGTATTTGTCACTATTCATAGGAATAGATAACGCGGTTGGCATTTTTATAAAAATACTTTTATCGCTACCGCCAGTTTCAAGTAGTAACACGCGGTTACTTGAATCTTCAGATAAACGGTTTGCTAAAACACAACCCGCCGAACCCGCGCCAACAATAATATAGTCGTAATGATTACTCATAGTAGGGCGCCTTAAAATGGGCTTTCTATGTCGGCCATACCAACATAAATAGACTTAGTTTGCGTGTATTGATCAAGAGTTTGTATACCATTTTCACGGCCAATGCCCGATTGCTTATAACCGCCAACTGGCATTTCAGCAGGTGAGTTACCGTATGCATTAATCCAACAAATACCGGCTTGTAACTTATGAATAACGCGGTGCGCACGTTTAATATCGCTAGTAAATACGCCTGCGGCTAAGCCTAGGTGAGTCCCGTTAGCGCGTGCAATAACATCGTCTTCGTCGTCAAAAACAAGCACGCTCATTACAGGGCCAAATATTTCTTCTTTAACAATAGTCATGTCGTCATTACAATCAATAAACACAGTCGGTGCCACAAAATAGCCATTTGGTGCAGATTTAGGTGAAAGCGTTGTACCACCGGTTAATAGCGTTGCACCTTCTTCAATACCTTTATTAACGTAGCTCATTACTAGTTCTTGGTGCTTTTTAGAAATAAGTGCGCCAAAGTTAGTATTTAAATCTTGTGGGTCGCCAGCAATAATGTTTTTCTCAGTGCGCGCTTTAAGCTCATCAATAAACTGCTGATATACATTTTTATGAACGTAAATACGTGTACAGTTAGTACAAATTTCGCCTTGCGTATAAAAGTTACCTAACATAGCAGCACTAACCGCTTGCTCAATGTTGGCATCATCAAATACTAATAGTGGAGATTTACCACCAAGTTCCATCGTGACATCTTTTAAAGTACCGGCAGCACTTGCTACTACTTTTTTACCTGTGCCTACTTCACCCGTAAATGATACTTTATCAATATCGCTATGCTGCGTTAGCCACTGGCCTACATCGCCCGCGCCTTGAACAACATTAAATACACCTGCAGGTACGCCAGCTTCAACAAAGACTTCTGCGAGTTTAAGTGCGCCCAGTGGTGTTTCTTCTGATGGTTTAAATATAAATGCATTACCAGCTGCAAGGGCAGGGCCCGACTTCCAACATGCAATTTGTAGTGGGTAGTTCCATGCACCAATACCCGCACAAATACCTAATGGCTCTTTACGTGTGTAGTAAAAGTCATCACCAACCATTTGTTGTTGGCCTACTTGTGCTGGCGCAAGGCCTGCAAAGTATTCAATTACATCAGCGCCGGTTTCAATATCAACACAATTTGCTTCTTGCATTGGTTTACCGGTGTCGAGTACTTCTACAAGTGCTAGCTCATCGTTGCGCTCGCGTAAAATAGCCACTGCTTTTAATAAAATGCGGCTACGTTCAATGGGTGTCATTGCTGACCACTGAGCAAAACCTTGCTTTGCACTGGCAATGGCTGCGTTTTGAATAAATTCGTCGGCAATTTCTACTGCGTAAATAACCTCGCCCGTTGCTGGGTTTGTTACATCAAATGTTTTGCCGTTCTGGTTTGCAAGAAAATGGCCGTTAATAAAATTTTGATAGACAGGTGTAGTCACGCTAGGCTCCATATTGCTTGATAAGTGAAAGTACGTAGCTTTTTGCTAACTTTTCACTGTGTTTAAACTGATTATTGTCTGATTTACTCAGTACTGCTCTTAACCATAGGCCATCGATCATTGCGGCGCTAAGTTCTGCAGCTTGCTTTGCTTGCTCAATAGGCATTAATTGCTTAAAAGAAAATGCTAAATTACTTTGCAAGCGTTTACTGTTTACGTTTTGTAGTCTGTGTAATTCTTCATCATGCATCGATTGCGCCCAAAAACTTAACCACGTTCGGGTTGTATCATTACGCTGTTGTACAAGCGCAAAGTTGGCTTCGATAATAATCATTAAACGTTCAATGGCATTCGTTTGGTTGTTTACTTTACTTATTAAGCCTTGTTTTAAGCTTGTTAGTAAGTATCTAACAGTGGCTTCAATTAACCCCTGCTTACCACCAAAATAATGACTAATAATACCTGACGATAAACCGGCATTTTTACTAATGCTGTTTATAGTTGTGCCTTGTAGTCCATTAGTTGCAACTGACTCTATAGTCGCGTCAATTAGCTGCTGACGTCTGACAGGTTCCATTCCGACTTTAGGCATAATTTTTATTAATTGAACGTTCAATAAACATAAGCTTAAGGTAATAGCTCTAACAATTCAAGGCTGAAGTAAATATCTAGATGCCAAAATGTAGATTAATCATTAATAAAAGCGCAACTAATGCGATAAAGAAGATAAGGTTTTACTTTGTTTTATTTTATTTAAAACAAAGGCTTGTGAATTTTATTTTGAAATTAAATAATAGTAATGATTTGTTTACAGCAACAAATGAATAAAATGTTCAATAATCATTAGTGCAGTAATAGTTAGAGTACTAATGGTATTAATTTAATACAAAAGGGCACTAAACCTGCAATTGCTTAGTGCTCTAATAAATTTATATAGAGAGTAAACTTTGTAGTTTTATCGTTTTAAAGCGCTTGGTTTTGAAAGGTCAGGCATTATTAATAACGCCTTTAAAAAGTAGGGGGTAACGTCTTAGTCTATTGCCAATATAGTCATCAGCTAAAATTTGCTGGCAAATAAAGTCTATATCTTTGCTTGCTTCAAAAACCCAATCAAAGCGCTCTATAGCCAGTAAAAAACCACGCTTTAAATGAGTTTGAGCACGGTACTGTTCTAAATTGTCTTGAATAATTGAGACTTTGCTTGGATCAGCTCTAAGCTCTTCTACTACTTGGTTTATAAAAGTAGTATTGAGCTTACTGGTAGGGCGGTGTCTGCGTTTTCGTGGGTGCATTAGCTCTCGTTTGCAATGTTATATAATTTTTTCAAAAAGTCGTCTTTATGCTTTTCATGTTCGTAGTCAAGGTGGTAAGTATTATGAAAACCAAAGCGCAGTTCAACGCCGCTACCTTGTAGGTATACTGTGTAGCCATCTACGTCTGAATAAGCAGTAACACCTTGATAATGCTTGCCTTCATTAGTCATTTCACCTTTTTGAATTATACGTTCATATACGGCTAAAATCTGTTTATTGTCGATTTCGTTTTTCATGTTTTATGCCCTTCGTTTAGTAACTCATACGATACAGATATGAGGGTCGATCATCTTAAAAACAATAGCTAAAAAAGTGTGATATTGCTTTGTAATTTCGCTTTTTTAAATTATGCTCAAAACTCATTTATTGTTGAGCTTAGAGCATGATAGACAAGGCGTTACTACTAAAAACTCGTGAGTTATCGGATCAATTAATTGCATTGCAAACTCCAATTAGGATACTCGATGCTATTAATTGGGATAAACAAACTAAAGAGGAGTTTTTTAGACAGAAATGTCAAAAAAACCCACTCATCGATCGTGCATATTATCAACAGCGCGACCTTGGTTTTGTACCTAGCGAGTTACGCCAAGCATTTTCTACTTTGCACCGTAACATTATTAACCAATTGGGGCAGTTAAATCCGATTGCTCAATATATGGGAAAAATGTGCACCGAGTATAAAACGGTATTAAGTATGCTTGAGTATCGTGGAACGCCAGAGTTTCATGACTTATCAGTGGAGTTATTTGGACACCCTAAAGACTTATTCCATGCTGGTGAGCCCTCACTTTCTGAGCTAGCTAATATGCTAGATAAACCGCTGCAAAATTTACTTATAGCCGACATACTGCCTGACGACCCTAAAAATATTGATGCTGTTGATGCTGTGCGTATTTTGTCTGAGCAAGTAAATGCCAGTATGGCAGGCATAAATGTAGAGGTAATGCTTAGCGATGGTATTGTTAGTGATGCAGCCGCAGGTGCTAATAATATAAAGCTTAATCAAGATGTTAAGTTTTCTCAGCGTGAACTTGATATATTGGAAGTTCACGAAGGGTGGATACACGTAGGTACCACTCAAAATGGTTTAGCACAGCCGTATTTAACATGTTTGAGTAAAGGCACGCCTAGCTCTACTATTACCCAAGAAGGCCTAGCGGTATTAACCGAAATTATTACTTTAAAATCGACCCCAAGGCGCTTATCTAAATTAGTTAACCGTATTCAGGCCGTTACAAAGGTAATAGATGGCGCTGAGTTTGTAGACATTTACCGTGATTACGTAGCGCAAGGTTTATCAAAAGATGACAGCTACACACTCGCGCAGCGTGTATTTAGAGGCAGTACGCCAACAGGTTTGCCTTTTACAAAAGATATTGCCTACATTAAAGGCTTTGTATTGGTTTATAACTTAATACGCGTTGCAATACAGCTTGGTCGAATAGATAGACTCCCTTTATTACTGGTAGGTAAAATATCGATAGATGATTTTAGATTAATATCGCAGCTTCATGATTTAGGTGTAATTGAGAGCCCACAATTTGTGCCACCACACTTTAAAGACTTACGCGGTTTGGCAACTTGGTTGAGCTTTGGCCGCTTTATTGGCGATTTATCGTTTGAAAAGTTAGAAAACGATTATAAACCGTTATTTTTATAATTAATCAACATAACCTACCTACATAAAAAAGCCCATAACGGGCTTTTTAAATAAAGTACTTTAGGTTTTGCTATCGAGCGTTGGTGCTTTCAAATATTTTGTCAGCTGAGGCTGCAACAAAACCAGTATAAAGCTCACCGTCGGCTTTAGGGTAACGAATAGCAAACTCATAAAAACAGCTAGGGATGCTCATATCACCGTCACTAAAGGTAACAGAGTATTCATCAGCAAGTGTTGACGATTGCTCTAGTAACACCTCTGGTGAGCCTTTAACTTCACCGCCTGACGTATTAAGCGAAAAGCCGGCGTCTTTTAGGGCTTGGTTAACATCATGAATGTTATCAAACTTAGCAAGCGTATTAATATTTACTGTAAAGTGATTGGCGCGGTAACCCCACGCCGACATCCACGCTGCATACTCGCTTTCAGCTAGCAGCTGCTTATAAGTATCGGTGCTTACTTGCCAATGCGTGCCTGAATACAAAAAGTTCTCTGCTGTTACTGCGCTTTCGTCAATTTTGTCAATCATGTCGGTTACGATGGCTTGTAACTCAGGCGAGCATTTTTCTACTAGTAGCTCAGAGATAAACACTTTTGGCTGATTAGGATCGCTATGCTCGTAGTGCTTTGCGTAAAGTTTTTTAGCTTCAAAGTGGTACTCACCACATTCTTTGTAACCAATAGCTAAAAAGTGAGCAGCGAGTTTTTCAAGACCTACTTTTTCAATATTAAATGTACGCAGCGCAATATGATCGTTAATAATGTCATCTTTTTGCGTTGACCCTAAAAGGTCATGAATTTTATCTGCCGATGGTGTTACGTTTAAGTAGTTTTTCCAAAGGCTCTCAAATAATGTGTTTACATCAGTATGCATGTTAAATCCTTAAATCTAAAATTTTGGTTTATTACTTATTCAATTATCAAGCCTGGCGCTAGGGTTTGCGGTAAGCTCACTTTGTCTGACTCAACAGATGCCACAGGGTATGCACAATAATCGGCGGCATAATAGGCACTTGCTCTGTGATTACCACTGGCGCCTATGCCGCCAAATGGAGCCGCGCTAGAGGCACCCGTAATAGGGCGGTTCCAGTTAACAATACCTGCACGAATGCGCTTTAAGAAGTGAGTGTAATCATCTTCACTGTCGCTAAGTAAACCTGCAGATAAGCCAAAGCTTGTGTTGTTAGCTTCAATAATTGCGCTGTCAAAGTCGTTGTAACGATACACTTTAATAAGCGGTCCAAAATGCTCTTCATCTGGCATGTCGGTAATGTTTGTTACATCAATAATGCCTGGGCTTACAAAACCGGTGCCTGATTTTAATTGCTTAAGTTCAACAAGGATTTGCGCGCCTTTTGACACTAATTCACTTTGCGCAGCGACCATACCCAGTGCTGCTTTTTCGCTTATCATTGCACCCATAAAAGGCTGCTCTGTAGCAAAACTGTCGTCTACAACTATGTTTTTAGTCGCGCTTATTAGCTTTTCTAAAATAGCATCGCCATTGAGCGATTTTTCAATAAATAAGCGGCGTGCACACGTACAGCGCTGACCTGAGGTAATAAAGCCTGATTGAATAATATCGTGCACAGCAGCGCTTACATCACTCACGTCTTTTACAATAAGAGGATTATTACCGCCCATTTCAAGTGCTAAAATTTTGCCAGGGTGCCCTGCAAATTGCTTATGTAGTAAGTGACCTGTGTTTGAGCTACCGGTAAAAAACAATCCATCTATATCTTTATGAGAAGCAAGCGCTTTGCCTGTTTCAATTTCACCTTGCACAAGGTTAATAACACCTGCTGGTAAGCCCGCTTTTAACCAAAGTGAGAGGGTGAATTCTGCAACGTGCGGTGTTAGTTCTGATGGCTTAAATACTACGGTGTTGCCTGCTAAAATTGCAGGAACAATATGCCCGTTTGGTAAATGCCCCGGAAAGTTATACGGGCCAAAAATAGCCACAACGCCATGCGGTTTGTGTCTAATAAGCGCTTTAGCACCGGGCATTGGGTTTTCGGTTGTACCGGTACGCTCATGGTACGCTTTTACAGATATAGCTACTTTGCCTGTCATTGCACCCACTTCGGTGCGGGTTTCCCATAATGGCTTACCTGTTTCGCGTGCAATAATGGTCGCAAATTCTTCACTGTGTTCTTTTAATTGAGCGGCAAAGTTTTCTAAAATGGCTATACGCTCTTCAAGCGGCTTATCTGCCCATTGTACCTGTGCTGCTCTGGCTGCTTTTATAGCTGAATCTACTTGATCAGCGTTTGCGCCATTACCTTGCCATACCACATCGCCATTACTTGGATTGATTGACTCAAATGCTGGACCTTGCCCTGCATGCCACTGATTATTAATTAGGTGTGTATTCATAAATTATTTACAGGCGGAAAAATCGCGCTGCATCTCCTTGGCTTAAATTAAGTGCTTTAGCCACATCTTGGCTAATGACGAGAGTATGTTTTGCATGATTGTAATGTGCGTCTTTGGTAAATGTTGCTCTAAAGCCACTTACGCCTTGATTACATACAGCCAGCGTATCAGAGCTATTTTGTGATATGTGATCAAGCTCACCAATAGTAATAGGGCAAACTTGAGAGTCGCGAATGCTGCGAATATTACCAAGCTTTGCTTCAACCGTTGGGCCTGCGTCAAATAAGTCAACGTAGCCTCTGTGCTCAAAACCTTCTTTTTCTAATAATTTTAGCGCAGGTTTTGTTTTTTCATGCACATGCCCAATAACTGCTTGGGCTTTTTTGCTAAGCAAGTTCACATAAATAGGGTATTTAGGCATTAACTCGCTAATAAATACCTTATCGCCTAAGCCAACTAAGTGATCCGCTTCTGGAAATTCAATACTAAAAAAGTGCTCTTGCAGCCATTGCCAAAAAGGAGAATGGCCGTCTTCGTCGCTAACACCGCGCATTTCTGCGATAACAGTATCGGCAAAACGCTCGCTATGCTGAGCCATAAACAAAAAGCGTGAACGTGATAAAAATCGACCTGTTAAACCTTTACGGCTATTTTCGCGCAAAAATAATGTGCATATTTCAGAGCAACCTGTGTAGTCGTTACACATGCTTAAAATATCAACGGTGTTATATACATTTAAAGTAGGCGAGTGGTGTACTGTTTTACCTAAATGATAATGATATAAAGGCACCGATAAACCTACTGCGGCTTCTATAGCGGTTGTGCCAATAACGTCACCTGTTTCACTGTCCTCTAAAACAAATAAATAGCTTTCATCAAGTGGCTGGTTAATGTTTTTGGCAAAGCTTTTTTCAGCACGTTCAATTTTTTCTTTAAGCTGTGCATCGTCCACAGGTAAAGAGGTGAACCCATGACCGGACTCAATCGCTATTTGTTTAAGCGCGTCAAAATCATTGGCAGTAATAGGACGTAATACTTGCATTTATTGCTTGCTCCAATAGCACGCCAGTAGGCGTGCTAATTTAAACTATATTAACCGTTTACTACATCGCTAACGGCTTTTTCAAAGCGCGCTAAGCCTTCTTTAATATCTTCAAACGGGATAACTAAAGACGGTGTAAAGCGAATTACATTCATGCCAGCTACAAGGTTCATTAAACCATTATTAGCACTGGCTACTAAAAAGTCGCGTGCACGTCCTTCAAATTTGTCATTTAGTACTGCGCCAATTAATAAGCCTTTACCACGTACTTCGCTAAATACGTTGTATTTTTCGTTGATTGCGTTTAATCCGTCACGGAATAATTGCTCCCGCTCTTTAACACCGTTTAGTACGTCAGGTGTATTTACTGTATCAAATGCCGCTTCGGCTACCGCACAAGCAAGTGCGTTTCCGCCATAAGTAGAACCGTGAGTACCAATTTTTAAATGCTCAGCAATTGGTGTACGAGTGATCATAGCGCCAATTGGAAAACCACCACCCAATGCTTTTGCCGTTGTTAAAATGTCAGGAACAACCCCTAAACCTTCATAAGCGTATAAATCGCCTGTGCGACCAACACCTGTTTGTACTTCATCAAAAATAAGTAACGCGTTATGTTTAGTACAAAGTTCACGTACTTTTTTAGCAAATTCATCTGTTGGTGAAATAATACCGCCTTCACCTTGTAATGGTTCCATCATAACAGCACATGTTTTATCGCTGATCAGCGCTTCAAATGCTGCTATATCGTTAAAATCACAATGTACTATGTCAGCAGGTTTAGGACCAAAGCCGTCCGAATATGCAGCTTGCCCGCCCACAGTGACTGTGAAAAATGTTCGACCATGGAAACCTTTATTAAATGCAATTATTTGCGTTTTTTCAGCGCCATATACGTCCAGTGCATAACGACGCGCTAGCTTAAGCGCTGCTTCGTTTGCTTCTGCGCCTGAGTTTGCAAAGTAAACTTTATCAGCGAATGTTGCTTCAACCATTTTTTGAGCTAAACGAAGTGCTGGCTCATTAGTCATAACATTCGATAAATGCCAAATTTTTTCGCCTTGCTCTTTTAATGCTTTAACTAATGCAGGATGACAGTGACCCAAACAGTTAACGGCAATACCACCAGCAAAATCGATAAACTCGTTATCATTTTGATCCCAAACGCGTGAACCTTCACCACGAACTGGAATGATTGCTGATGGATTATAGTTTGGTACCATTACGTCGTTAAATAAGTCTCTTGTTACTTGCATTTTTACACCTAAATTTAATGGGCTTAGATAAAAGATTAGTTGCTAACTCAAAGAAGAATATAGCCTTTATTCTTCAGCAAACACGTTATTATTTCTTGTGGAGGTCATTATCGAAGGTTAGCTATTAAAATTGCAGTGCTATTTTGTGAAAAATGATTAAAATAAAAGACAAAATAACGAAGAAAATAACCATTATGATAACTCCACAAGATGAAAAGCTACTTTCTGTACTAAAAACAAACGCTAGAGCGAGTATTTCTGATCTTGCTCGAATGCTTGACTTATCTCGTTCAACGGTACAAAGCCGTATGCTCAAACTAGAAGAAACGGGTGTAATTAAAGGCTATAGCGTTGATTATGGAGATGACTACCTCAGTAAAATGGTATCAGCTCATGTGTCTATAAAAGTAAGACAAAAACTAACAACTAAAACAAATATTGAGCTTAAGCAAATTGATGCAATTTCGCAGCTCTATGCCATAAGTGGTGAGTTTGATTTAATTGCTGTAGTACAGGCTCAAAATTTAGAGCAGCTTAGCCATTTACTTGACGATATAGGAAATCTGGATGGAGTAGAGCGCACAACATCTTCTGTTATTTTAGAAACTAAATTTAAGCGCTAGAGTCAGTGAGTTTTTGTTTTAGTCGTTAAGTGAACACTCGGTATACTTTAGGTAAGTAATAGAAAGGCTAGGGTTTGTTGATCTTTCAAGGTTGAATTTTCAGTAGCCTGTTTAGTATTCAGGCAAGGCAGAGCCTATGCAGTGTGGTTACTCCCCATAAATGGGCGATAACGTAGCATTAATGCCAAACAGGCGCTGCTCAAAGGGTTCTTCCTAGGAGCTATTTACTCTTTGTTGCCTGCATGGATGTAGGTAAGGGGCGTGAGCAAGACGCGGAAGCTTTGCTCGGTTTTTACTTATTCTTACATGGGTGTAAGCCATTAGAACAACGCAGGAGCAGTTATTGAGCCCACTAGGTTACAAATCTCGCGCCGCGATTAAATAGCACCTAATTTGAACAAATTTTAATCCTCAAAGATCAACAGACCCTAGATATAAATGCATTAATTTAAATATTTAAGTGTACTTTTTATAAGCTAATAGCAGTAGAACATAGATTTAAATATTGAAGCCATTGATAAGATACAAAATTTTGTAAGGAGAATTTATGCTTTTTTAATATGCATGACTATACTCATTTTAATTTGTACAATATTTAGTAATGGATTATGCCTGCATATTTTTTTACCCTCTTATTGGGTTTAACTGAGCCTCTTCAGTTTGGGACAAACTTACCCACCAGTGCACCTAATAATGCAGTCAACCAAGTTGAGTGTATTTTATTTGAAATGGGAGCCCCTTTTCAGCTACAAACCTTGCCATGGTTACGTGCACGTCGAGAAGTAAAGTTAGACCGCTTAGATGGTTATTTCACAACTCATTTAATGCCTGAAATGAAGGCCTATGGGCGCATATCATCCCCCATATTTTTAGAAAGCTGGTACTGGTTTACTCATCCAGAGAGCATTAATAAACCAAAAAATAAAATGCGTTATGGTGCAGTAAGAGGGAGTTACCAGGCTAATTGGTTTAAAACTCAGAATATTATTGCTGAGGTAGAAGTAAATTCATTAGAAGAAATAGTAAATGTTATGCACCATAAGCGGATTGATAGAATTCTACTTGATTTAGACGATTTTGAATTAGCAGCCTCAAAGCTAGGCATTAATGAAGATGAGTATCAAAGAGAATTTTTTAGGTATGTACCTTTGGGATTATTTGCTTCGCATTCACTTATTAAACGCTTCCCTAAATTTATGCAGCAGTTTGATGAAAATATAAATACTTGCGCGCAGGCTCCATTTTCACTATCAAAAAGTGAAGAAAAGCAAATACTTGATAGATTGTCCAGTAGTGCTAAAACCTTACTAAACTTACCTAGTTTAGTAGAACAAGTTCAAATAAGTAATGAGTCTCCCTTAAGTGAATCTGAAATTAAAAGACTAGACCAGCTATGGATAAAAGAAAGTAAACAAGTAAAGCACCCTGATGGATTAGCTATGCTTAATTTACCGTTATCTAAAGTATTTAAAAAATGGCAATCTCAATTCAAAGGTGTTGTTACTGAGCTAATATTGACTGATAACCAAGGAAAAAACATCGCTATTAGTAAGCTAACCAGTGACTACTGGCAAGGAGATGAAAATAAGTTTACTAAAACATTTAAACAGTCAAAAGATTTTAACTTTGATAGCGTCACATATGATGCATCAACACATCATTTTCAAGTTCAGCTAAGTTTTCCTGTTTTAGATGATAATAATAGTCATATTGGAGTGTTGATTTTAGGTGTTGATGTAGAAAAAGCACTTCATTCGTCAAATGAAAAGAGTAATTAACTCATTACCTTTCACATAAGTTAGCTAAGCTTTAATGCTTTAGCTTAGCTAACTAGATGCTATGGAAGTGTTTTTTCTGAAATAGGTTTTTTTCTTATAACTTCTTTTTTGGCTTTATCAAGCTTTATAAAATAAGCATTACCGCCTATGCCTTTAAACTCTTCATCTGTAAATACAATCGTGTTGTCATCAAAAAAGGTGACTGCTTCTTTTTGAGTAACAATCCCTAAATCTATTTTTGATACATCACCAGAGAAAAACTTATCACCTTCAAAGTTTTCAAATAACCAAAGACTGGTTGAATCAAGTAAGACTAATTTTTTACGATCGGGGCTGAGCGCAGCAGAGGTTATCCAGCATAGTTTTTCAAGCGTGGTACACGTTTTAAAAGAGTCAATTAGTTCAGCATCAAAATTTGCTGCATGATCGCCCACTTTATACACTTTAGTAATACCATCGAAAGGTTCTGTGCGGTTTTTAGTAAATAAATATAAATGACGACCTAGTGCTACAAATGCTTCTAAATCAAAATTACGGTTATTAGGTTTTATTGGGCTTCCATCCATTTCAGGGTAGGTAAACTTAATTATTTCGGCTTGGGTCGTATCTGTTTTTATATCTATCGGGTTTTCTATTTTATAAATAGTCAGCCATCTACGATCGTTTTTGTTATTACCAAAATCCCCTAAAAAAAAGTGCCCAAATTTGTTTTGGGTCATGTCTTCCCAATCAATGTTTTTAGCATTTTCAACCAAAATTTCTTTGGCGATAGAACCATCTTTGTTAAGGCGGTAAAGCTTGGGTTCATTGCCTCCATCGTTAATAGCCCATAGACGTTTTTGTTTATCAAATTCAATACCTGAGATTTCTTTTAATTTAGGATCAACTGAGATTTCTTTTTTACTATAAAGGGTATAGATTGAAGAACCAACAAGTGTGGCTATTATTAAAAAGATGATGGCTATAGTTATTAAAATGCTTTTTTTCAACATGAAAATTATGATATTTCAGAGTATTAAGATGCTGTGTATTATCGCTGATGAAAGTACAGAACAAAAGAATTTTATAAATTTAGGCAATACTTTTGGATTATTTAACTTTAAATTCGATTAAATAAATAATATGTGATGTACGCTTAGTTGGTTCAAATATTGCTCTGTACTACTGAGCTTTTTAAAAAAGATTGTTTATATACTAACCGCACTTTTTAAGTGCAGAAAAAATGAATTGTTGCACTGTAATAATGCGTAAATAAAGTTTTGGTTAACTTACAACGTGTTTAATGATTTTGAATGGAATCCACATCGCCTTTTTGTTTAGTTGTATGGCCTGTGGCAAAGATTAAGTACCCTTTTTGGTTTAGTTGGAGCCTGCTATGTTGAATAAACGTTTTTTTAAAACAAAAGATGAAGCTGAAGTAACCTTTGAATTTTCTCATCCAGAGGCAGAAGAAGTTTGCTTACTAGGCGAATTTAATGATTGGCAACCTGTGCCAATGAAGCTTAATAAAAAACAAGGTGTGTTTAAATTTAAGCAACGCTTACCTATCGATCAACAATTTCACTTTCGTTATTTAATAAATGGAGACATTTGGGATAACGACCACCAAGCTGATGGTTATATTGGCAATACATTTGGCACAGAAAACAGCATAGTAAATACTCAACGCATTAATTAAGGCGATTCAATGGATGCTCTTTCGCAGTTGTTTTACCTGCATGGTATTGGCTTTGAATTCACTAAGTATACAGGTGAACAGGTGTTTTTTAGCGAAGACACGCGTAAACGTGCTTTGCAATGTTGCGGTGTTGATACAAATAACGAAGCCGAAATAACTCAACTAACTTATGATTTAGATGCATCGCTTTGGCTGGATTTAGTACCCAGTGTGAGTTTGGTTGACCAAAAAAAATGCGCTTTAAAGCTTCGTATAGACGAACGTCAGCAGTATTTAGCCGCCAACATTAATGTCCCTTCTCTTGGGATGAATATAGCGGTTGAGAACCTTTATAATTTGGTAGTTACAGGTGAATATTACTTACATGGCGTTCGCTATATTGAGCTAGCACTACCCATAGAAACTATGCCAATTGGCTATCATGACGCTAATGTTCAGGTAGGTGAGCAACACGCTATTACACAAATTTGGTGCGTGCCTGAGCAAGTCTATCAAGTTGAAGACACAAAGCGCACTGGATTATCTATTCAGCTTTACACATTAAAAAATAAAGCGCATTTAGGTATTGGCGATTTTGACGATTTACTAACGCTTACAAAATTATGTAGCTCGCAAAATATGGATTACATATTACTTAATCCACTGCATTTGTTATTTGCTGATATGCCAGAGCGTGCAAGCCCTTATAGCCCTAGTAGTCGGGCTTTATTAAACCCTCTTTATATTTCTATAGTATTAAGCGAAGACGCACAAAATAACGCAGTTCTACATGACCTCATGCAACGAGACGATGTAATTACACTTATAAAAAGTAATGATCAATTTATAGATTATGAAAATGTAAGCCGTATAAAGTATGCGTTATTTGAAGCGCTTTATAATCAGTTTGAATTAACGGCAAGTGATGAGCGTCGCCAAGCGTTTACTGATTTTTGTAATACTCATTCAACTACGTTAAATACCCTCGAATCAGATAACTTAACATTTGATTATTACCTGCAGTGGCAAGCGCATACGCAATTGGCACTGTGTCAACAAAGTTGTGCAGAGCGAGGTATGGCTATTGGCTTAATAAATGATTTAGCTGTTGGTTGTGCGGGTGATGGGGCCGAGTTTAAAAATCAAAAGCCACTGTTTAGCCAAGGTGCAAGTGTAGGTGCTCCACCAGATCCATGGGCCGAAGCTGGCCAAAACTGGGGGCTTCCAGCACTAAATCCTCAAAGTCTTAGTAATAATCACTACCAATTCTATCGCTCGCTCATTCGCGCAAACATGCAAAATGTAGGTGGACTTAGAATTGACCACGTAATGGCTATTAGGCGCCTATGGTGGTGCTTTGAAAGCAATGGTGAACAAGATGGCTGTTATGTTTACTACCCGTTTGAGAACTTACTCGCCATTTTAAAAATTGAATCACATATTAATCAGAGTATTGTTATTGGAGAAGATTTAGGCGTTGTGCCGCCAGAGGTAAGGCAGGCTTTGGCATCTAGCGGTATTTTTTCTAACAGCTTATTTTATTTTGAAAAACAACACAGTGGTGAGTTTTTATCGACAGATGAGCTAGCAACACAGTGTTTGTTAATGATAGCCAATCATGATGTACCGCCTTTTACAGGTTGGTGGCAGCATGCTGATTTAAATATTAAGCAACGATACAAGCTTATTACTTGCAATGAATACGAGCAATTAAAGCAACAACGAATAGAAGAGAAGCATAGGATACTACGATTTATTAATCGCCATACCAATACAACCGAGCTTCTATTACATAGTAATTCAGTCGAAGTATATAACGCACTAGCATTATGTTTGGCGGGTTCTCAATCGCGTTTATTTGCAATACAAATAGATGATTTAGATGAGCAGAAGTATCCGGTTAATATCCCCGGGACAGACAAAGAATATCCTAATTGGCGACGTGTATTAACGCATACCAGTGAAGAAATTTTTACCAAAAATGCCTCACTTTTAGCTGCTATCGATTCAATAAGGAAAGGTTAAATGAGCAGTACAACTAATGAAAATAGTTACGATGCACAAGTGCATGCATTAAATACAGGACGATTTAAAGACCCATTTAGCTTTTTAGGGGCACATAAAACAGATGCTGAGGTTGAAATCCGTCTTTACTTACCTTGTGCAATAAACGTAAGTGTTACATTAAATAATAAAAGCATTGAGGCGCAGCGCTACCAACAAAGTGACTTATTTATAGCTAAAGTTGATGCTCTACCCACCGCGCCTTATCAATGCATTGCTAAGTACACAAATAGCAGCACTACCTTTTATGATGAATATAGCTTTGAAAGCACACTTGATGCAGAGGCAATGTATTTATTTAACGAAGGCAGCCTTGAACATGCTTACTCTCATTTTGGTGCACATTTTAGTACTCAACAAAACGTAGAGGGTGTGCGCTTTTGTGTATGGGCACCCAACGCAGCAAGTATTTCTATTATTGGTGAGTTTAATTTTTGGCAAGCTAATCGCCACTTTATGCGTTTTCATCCTGCAAGTGGTGTATGGGAGTTATTCGTACCAGGCCTTAAAGCCGACATGTGCTACAAATTTGCAATTACCGCGCAAAGTGGAGAAGTACTCGAAAAAGCCGACCCCTATGCCTTTAAAATGCAACAAGCACCGGGTACTGCAAGTGTTCTGCAGTATAAACCAGAACCTATAAAGCTTGGCGAAAAGGCACTTCAAAACAGGCAAAAACGCAATCATATTGATGCGCCAATTAGTATTTATGAAGTGCATTTAGGCTCATGGCAACGCGCTGAAAACAACCGTTATTTAAGTTACACAGAGCTTGCTGACAAACTCGTTAGCTACGCCCTTGAAATGAATTTTACTCACTTACAACTTATGCCAATAAGTGAATACCCGTTTGATGGTTCGTGGGGGTATCAGCCTGTTGGTTTATTTGCACCTACTAGCCGTTTTGGCGACTACAACAGCTTTAAATACTTTGTAGAGCAGTGCCATAAAGCGAATTTGGGTATTTTACTTGATTGGGTACCAGGGCATTTTCCTAGTGATCCGCATGGTTTGCACCGATTTGATGGCACTCATTTATATGAGCATGCCGATAAGCGCCAAGGTTTTCATCCTGATTGGAATACCTACATTTATAACTACGACCGCCCTGAAGTTAAAAGCTTTTTGATTTCAAATGCTATGTATTGGTTACATCAATTTGGTTTAGATGGTCTGCGTGTAGATGCCGTAGCCTCTATGTTGTATTTAGATTACAGCCGAAAAGAAGGCGAGTGGGTTGCTAATTGTTATGGCGGGCGCGAAAACTTAGGTGCAATTGAGTGCCTAAAGCAAGTCAATATGCGCAGCTATAAAAACAACTCAGGCATTATGATGGTGGCTGAGGAGTCAACAGCGTGGCCGGGCGTCACGCAAAGTGTTGAGCACAACGGTTTAGGCTTTGGATATAAGTGGAATATGGGTTGGATGAACGATAGTTTGCATTACATGCAGCACGACCCTCTTTATCGTCAGCATCATCATCATGAAATGACTTTTTCGATGGTATACGCTTTTAGTGAAAACTATATATTGCCATTAAGCCACGATGAAGTAGTCCACGGTAAAGGATCGTTAATTGAAAAAATGCCAGGCGATGATTGGCAGAAATTTGCTAATTTACGCGCTTACTACGCATTTATGTGGGCACATCCGGGTAAAAAACTCTTGTTTATGGGCGGTGAAATTGCACAGCGAAAAGAGTGGGGACACGATCATTCTATCGATTGGCATTTACTTGAGCACCAAAGCCATAACGGTATAAAGCACACCGTAAAAGCGCTCAATACCGTTTATAAAAACCAACCCGCGTTGTATGAGCTAGATTCGAGCGCGGCTGGTTTTACCTGGATAGATAACAATAATAATCAGCAGAGTATTTTAAGCTTTGTTCGCTATGCTAAAAACGCAAAAGACTTTGTGGTTGTTATTGCTAATTTTACCCCCGCGTCCTATGAAAACTACGTTATTGGCGTACCGAGTAAAGGGCGTTATAAAGTTGTTTTAAATACAGACGATACTCAGTTTTTTGGCTCTGGCGTTGAGGTAACTAAAGATTCATCGCAGATAGTTCACGCTATAAATGAATCAAATCATGGGTTTAAACACAGTATTTCAATTGCCTTTGGTGGCTTAACAACTATTTACTTACAAAAGGTTGATGATGAGTAACCAATTTGATGTAGCCCCCGGTAATGTAGAACCGCTAGGTTCTAGTGTTATTAATAATGGGGTTAACTTCGCGCTTTATGCGCCAGGTGCAAGCCAAGCCTATGTGTGTTTGTTTGATAAAAGTGGCCATTCAGAAATTCTAAAAATGGCGATGAATATTAACGAAGGGGGTATTTGGAGTATTCATATTTCGCCATTAAGCGCCGGCGCACTTTATGGCTTTAGAGTTGAGGGTGAATATAACCCTAAAAATGGCCAACTATTTAACGAAAATAAACTACTGATAGACCCATACGCAAAAGACTTGTTTGGTGAGTTTACATGGAGCGAACGCCATTATGGGCAAATGCCAATTGGCACTAAAAGCACCGTAAATAATGCGATTGATATACCTAAGTCAAAAGTAGCACCCCCTACGTTGTATGCGCATAAAAAGCCAAACCACCGTTGGTCAAACACGGTTATTTACGAGTGCCATGTTAAAGGCACAACGTGTCGTCATCCTAAAATACCTAAATCTCTACAAGGAAAGTTTTTAGGGTTAAGCCACCCAAGCTTTATTGAGCATTTACAAAGCTTTGGCATTACAGCAGTTGAGCTTTTACCTGTTCATTCTTTTATTAGTGAGCAATTTTTAACAGGAAAAGGGCTGCAAAACTATTGGGGTTATAACACGCTTAACTTTTTTACCCCCCATAGAGACTATTTAGTAAACGACGATATAAACGAGTTTAAGCAAATGGTGCGCGAGCTTCATGCTGCCGACATAGAAGTTATTTTAGATGTTGTTTATAACCATACAGCAGAGGCTGGGGCCGATGGCCCTATATTATCGCTAAGAGGCTTTGATAACTTAGCGTATTACCGCACAGTGGAGGGTCAGCCTAATGTATACATAAACGATACCGGCTGTGGAAATACCATAAATATTGATCACCCTAAAACACTGCAACTTGTACTTGATAGCCTTCGTTATTGGGTTGAGGTAATGGGGGTTGATGGTTTTAGGTTTGATTTAGCGACCATTTTAGGGCGCTCAAAAGCAGGCTTTAGCTCTGCGCATACTTTTTTACAAGCAGTAGCCCAAGACCCTGTGCTTAATAAGGTTAAGCTAATAAGTGAGCCTTGGGATATAGGTCCTGGTGGCTATCAGCTTGGGGCATTTCCGCCGCCATGGCGAGAATGGAACGATCAATACCGCGATGTAATTAGACGTTTTTGGCAAAGTGAAACGGGCATAATTGCCAACGTTGCAAAACGTTTGCATGGATCGTTTGATATTTTTGAGCACAGCCAACGTGGACCGCTTAATAGCATTAACTTTATAACGAGTCATGATGGTTTCACGCTTGCCGATTTAGTGAGTTATGAAGAAAAACATAACGAAGCTAATGGTGAGCAAAACAGAGATGGGCACAGTGCAAATCACTCGTTCAACTGTGGAGTAGAAGGCTTTACCAGTGACTCAAAAATAAACGCACTGCGTTTGCAACAACAAAAGAACTTTTTACTTACTTTGATACTCTCAAAAGGTGTTCCCATGATTGCCGCTGGCAGCGAAATGGCGCACTCTCAAGGGGGTAATAACAATGCTTATTGCCAAAATAATCGCACTAGCTGGCTTGCCTGGAAAGATTCTCAGCTTAATCATTCGCTAACACGATTTATTGACGATGCTTTAAAAATTAGACGCGGGCACAGTGCGTTCAAACACAGTGTATTTTTAGATGATATAGACGAGCGTTTTACCGTTAAGTGGTTTACTGAACAAGGTAAAACCATGACCGACGCTCATTGGCATGAAGATACCAGACAGTTTTTAATGTATAGCTTACTTGATAAGCAAAACAATCATGCATTACTGATGGTATTTAATGCCAGTAAAAAAACAGTTTTTTGCCAAATGCCGCCTTCGCCTATTAATGCGCCGTGGCAAATGGTTTTATCAAGTGTAAATAATGCATCTGTGAGTAGTAATGAAGATGCGATGGTTGAAATTTCAGCACAAAGTAGTTGGGTTTTTAGTGCTAATTTAGAGGATGTAAGTCATGGCTAAACAAAGTGAACAAGTGTGTGTAGTAAAGGGCTGGCAAGAAGGTCCTGTTATAGATGAAAGTACGCTTAAAGATGACTTAACACGGCATTTTTATTATACCCTAGGTCGCGATAAGGTCGGCGAATCAAGACTGTATTTATACCATGCTTTAGCGCTGACTATTCGCGACAGACTTGTTGCCCGCTGCAGAGAAACGAACCAACAAATTAAGCAAGAGAAACGCCGCAAAACGGCTTACCTTTCTCTTGAATTTTTAATGGGACGTGCGCTGGGTAATGCAATACTAAACCTAGATTTAGACGACCAAGTTGCTGCTGCATTACAAGAATACTGCACAACAGTAGAAACGCTTGAAGATGCCGAGCACGACGCAGGCCTAGGTAACGGTGGTTTAGGCCGCCTAGCTGCTTGTTTTTTAGATAGCTGTGCAAGTCTAGCGTTACCTGTCATTGGTTATGGCCTTCGTTACGAATACGGCATGTTTAACCAATCAATTAAAGATGGTAACCAAATTGAGCAACCAGATAACTGGCTGCGCGAAGGGCACCCATGGGAGCTAAGCGCGCCAGAACATGCAAAACGTGTGAAATTTGGCGGCTACGTGCAAAGTTACACGGATAAATTTGGCCGAGAGCATCGTCAATGGATGAGTTCACAAGATGTATTAGCTGTCCCTTACGATGTCCCTGTCCCAGGTTATAAAAACAATATTGTAAATACGCTACGCTTATGGAAATCAGAAGCGACAGATGAATTTAATTTGACCGAATTTAATGCAGGCAGTTACTCAGAAGCCGTCGCTCAAAAAAACCTAGCTGAACAAATTACCATGGTGCTATATCCAAACGACAGTAGCGAAAATGGTAAAGAGCTTAGATTGCGCCAACAATACTTTTTATCATCTGCGAGTATTCAAGACGTAGTTGATCAGTGGGTTTCCCAACATGGCGAGAGCTTTAGCGACTTTGCTGATTTTCATGTTTTTCAGTTAAACGATACGCACCCAAGTATTGCTGTTGCAGAGCTGATGCGTATTTTAATTGATGATTACGAACTTGATTGGAACGATGCTTGGCAAATCACTACTAAAACAATGGCCTACACAAACCATACGCTACTTCCTGAAGCGCTTGAAAAGTGGTCTGTTTCGTTGTTTTCAAAATTATTACCACGCATTTTAGAAATAGTTTACGAGATAAACGCACGCTTTTTAGTACAAGTTGCACAGCAATGGCCGGGTGATGTTAATAAACAGCGTGCATTGTCGTTGATTGAAGAGGGCGATGAGCCGCAAATTCGTATGGCTTACTTAGCCATTGTAGGGAGTTACTCTGTAAATGGCGTAGCAGCACTGCATACCGAACTGTTAAAAGC
The DNA here is from genome assembly GCF_040309225.1 of Pseudoalteromonas sp. GW168-MNA-CIBAN-0100. NCBI lineage: Bacteria > Pseudomonadati > Pseudomonadota > Gammaproteobacteria > Alteromonadales > Pseudoalteromonadaceae > Pseudoalteromonas > Pseudoalteromonas sp. GW168-MNA-CIBAN-0100. The sequence goes on from NZ_JBEOOL010000001.1 coordinate 85,122, forward strand.
GGGTTTATTTAAAGAGTTTTACGCGCTTTGGCCAGATAAGTTTAATAACAAAACAAATGGTGTTACACCAAGACGTTGGCTTGCGCATTGTAATCCCGTTTTAAGTAAATTAATCAGCGAAAAAATTGGTCATGACTGGGTTAAAAACTTTTCAACAATTAGCGACCTACGTCGTTTTTACGATGACAAAGCATTTCATGGGCAATGGCAAAATGCTAAACGCGAAAACAAACAGCGTTTAGTTGATTTAGTTAAGGCGCGCTGCGATGTTGATTTTGACGTATCGATGATGTTTGACGTACAAGTAAAACGTATCCACGAATACAAACGTCAGCTATTAAACATACTTCATGTTATTCATTTATATGACCGTATTCGCCGTGGTGATACCCAAGGGCTTGTTCCTCGCTGTGTTTTATTAGGTGGTAAAGCAGCACCGGGTTATTACATGGCTAAAAAAATTATTAAGCTTATTAATAACGTGGCAGAAGTTATAAATAAAGACCCGTTAGCAGCCCCGTATTTACGCGTCGCCTTTTTACCTAATTACAACGTAACCGCTATGGAAGTTATTTGTCCTGCAACCGATTTGTCAGAGCAAGTATCTACCGCAGGCAAAGAAGCGTCTGGTACTGGCAACATGAAGTTTATGATGAATGGTGCATTGACGATAGGCACGCTGGATGGCGCAAACATTGAAATTAGAGATGCAGTTGGTGCAGACAACTTCTTTTTGTTTGGGGCACAAGCTCATCAAATTGATGATATTAAGTCACGTTACAATCCTGAGCATTTAATCGCGCAAAATAGCGATTTAAATAATGTAATGCAACTGCTCGAAAGCGGCCATTTTAACTTGTTTGAACCGTGCTTATTTGACGATATAACAAATGCAATTAAAAGCCCACACGATCCATGGCTTGTTGCGCACGATTTTGAAAGTTATGTAGCAGCTCAAAAAGAAGTTGATAAAGCTTACGCAGATCAAACCTACTGGACACAAATGAGTATTTTAAATACGGCAGCCAGTGGCATGTTTTCAAGTGATAGAACCATAAGCCAATACAGTGAAGACATTTGGCATTTAGAACCCCTCAATATTAGTGAAACAGACTTAACGACAACTAAAAGCCATGCCACTAACAGCCTAGACTAAATGGAGAGAGTATTATGCCCAATTATGCAAATCGCTACATAAGTAGCCTAACCAGAGAAACTTACGCGTTAATACTGGCAGGCGGACGCGGTTCTCGCCTGCATGAGCTAACCGATTGGCGAGCAAAGCCAGCAGTTTACTTTGGTGGTAAACATCGAATTATCGATTTTCCACTATCAAACTGTATTAACTCGGGTGTGAGACGTGTTGGTATTGCTACACAATATAAATCACATTCATTAATACGTCATGTAAACCGCGCGTGGGGGCACTTTAAAAAAGAGCTAGGAGAGTCGGTTGAAATACTACCTGCATCTCAGCGCCAAGGTGATGATTGGTACTGTGGCACCGCAGATGCTGTTTTTCAAAACATAGATATTATTCGCCACGAACTGCCTAAATATGTGATGATTTTGTCTGGAGATCACGTGTACCGCATGGACTATGGCGCTCTATTGGCTGAACATGTGCAAAAGGGCGCAGATATGACGGTATGTTGTATTGAAGTGCCTGTTGAAGAAGCTGCAGACACATTTGGTGTAATGACCGTTGATGAAGAAAACAGAGTGTGTCGTTTTGATGAAAAACCAGCAATGCCTAGCTCCGTACCTGGCAAGCCAGGTACATGCTTAGCATCAATGGGAAACTACATTTTTAATACTGAATTTTTGTTTGAGCAACTTAAAAAAGATTCTGAGAATGAAGGTTCTGGCCGAGATTTTGGTCACGATATTATTCCAGCGATTATAGAAGAGCATAATGTATTTGCCTTCCCATTTAGAGATCCAAACCAAGAAGGGCAACCTTATTGGCGCGATGTAGGTACCCTAGATTCGTTCTGGGAGGCTAATATGGAATTGGTAATGCCTGAGCCACAACTCGATTTATATGACCCAACGTGGCCAATATGGACATATCAAGAGCAACTACCACCTGCTAAGTTTATTTTTGATGACGAAGATAGGCGCGGTATGGCCTTGGACTCAACCGTGTCGGGTGGGTGTATTATTTCGGGCTCTGCGGTTAGAAAGTCACTCTTGTTTTCTAATGTCCACGTTCGCTCATTTTGTACTATTGAGCAGTCGGTAATTTTACCCGGTGCGGTTATAAATCGAGGTTGTAAAATTAAGCGTGCGATTATAGATAGAAGCTGTGAAATACCTGCAGGTCTCGAAATCGGTTTTGACAAAAAAACAGATGAAGAAAACGGCTTTAGGGTATCTAAGAAAGGCATCGTTCTTGTTACTCGTGATATGCTCACTGAGCTTGCAAAAAAGTTAGAGCGCCAAGCGCGTGAGAATAAAAAGCTAGCGTAAAACACGTTAAATATTAAGCACGACAACAAAGCTTGCTCATTTATGAGCAAGCCCACACAGGTTAAAGGAAGTAGTAAATTAATGCATGTATTAATGGTTGCAGCAGAGAATGACGCGTTACCAGGCGCAAAAGTAGGTGGTGTGGCAGATGTAGTACGCGATGCCCCAAGGGCACTCGCAAAACAAGGTATAGCTGTTGACGTTGTTATTCCTGACTACGGGTTTGAGCCGCTTGAGCGTATTTATATAGGTGAAGTAACCGTTGCATTTAATGCTCAACCCCATGTATTAAAAGTTTTTAAAGTACAACAAGCCGAAAATAATGTAAGCCAAATTGTTATTAGCCACCCGCTATTTAGTGAATCAGGTAGTGTATATTGTAACGATGCACCGGGGAGGCCTTTTGCAACTGATGCGACAAAATTTGCTTTATTTAATGCAGCTGTCTGCGAAGCATTATTACAAGGTGTATTAAAGCGCCCTACAGCGCTACATTTACATGATTGGCACAGCGCCTGCGTTGCAGTTTTACTTAAGTTTGAGCCACGTTATAGCTCACTTAATACCTTACCCATTGCCTACACGGTACATAATATTGCACTGCAAGGTATAAGACCTTTTAAACACGACGACTCAAGCTTAGAGGCATGGTTTCCGTCACTTAGTTATAATGGCCAGCAACTATGCGACCCGCGTTACCCTTATTGCTTTAATCCTATGCGCAGTGCAATAAATCTTTGCGATAAAATACATGTTGTATCACCAACCTACAGCCAAGAGGTTCTTGAACCTAGTAATTACGAGCATGGTTTTTTTGGTGGCGAAGGGCTTGAGCAAGATCTGCAAAATGCAGCAAGCCAGGGTAAGCTTGTCGGTATTTTAAATGGCTGCGAATATCCAAGCAATGCACTTGAAGGAGCAACTCTCGCCGATTTTTATAGCCAAGCCGAGAACACTTTATTTACTTGGATGGCAAATAGCGAGCAGTTACAAAGCGGTTACTATATTGCCCACCAACGACTACAGCAATTTAAAGCAACGGTTAATAATGGCCCATTAGTTACAAGCGTTGGCCGACTTACAGAGCAAAAAGTGTTGTTATTGTGCCAGCAGGTTAATGAGGCTTTAGCTATTGATAAAGTGTGCCAAGTTATTAATGAATATAACGGCAGACTCATTGTTTTAGGTTCGGGTGACAAAGAACTCGAAAGCATATTTACCAAAGCAATGGCGCGTAATTCTAATCTTTTATTTTTGAAGGGTTATGGTCAAGGTGTTGGCGATTTAATGTATCAGCTAGGTGACTTATTTTTAATGCCAAGCTCGTTTGAACCTTGTGGTATTAGCCAAATGTTGGCAATGCGTGCCGGGCAACCATGTTTAGTACACAGTGTTGGCGGATTAAAAGACACGGTAAAACATCATGAAAATGGTTTTAGCTTTAATGGCGACACGTTAGCAACGCAAACAAGTAATTTAATTAGCTGTTTAGACGAAACTCTCTTAATTAAAAAGCAGAATCCTAAAAAGTGGCATAAAATTAAGCACAGCGCAGAGCAAATGCGTTTTTCGTGGCCGCAAGTGGCAGCTGATTATATAACAACCTTATACCGGTAAATCGTTACTGTACTTTAAAGTTTAGTGACAATTGTGCCTGCTTAGGGTTTAATTACTTAGTATTATATAAAAACTAAGAAGTAGGTAATGTGTCTGTATTTGTTGCAAGGCAAGCAATATTCAATCGAAGTAAAAAAGTAGTAGCCTATGAGCTACTTTTTCGTGATAGTCCTAAAAATTATTTTCCAGATATTGCAGAAGGCCAAGCAACAGCAAGGCTTATTATGGAAAATCAATTAAATTTAGGTACACGTCATATTACATCAGGCAAAAAGGCACTTATTAATATAGGGCCTGAATCATTAAAACTCGATTTATGTGCTTTTTTACCATGCCAAGATGTTGTTATTGAGTTGCTCGAAAGCATTGAACCTACCGACGATAACTATGAACTGTGCCGAGGTTTATTTCATAGTAACTACAAACTCGCACTCGATGACTTTGTATATAAACCACAATGGGATCGTTTTTTAAAGCTTGTGAAGCTCATTAAATTTGATATTGCAATTACACCTCTTAGCGAAATACAGCCCATAATTAAAAAGTTACAAACACATAAACAAATAAAAATACTAGCCGAAAAAATAGAAACACAAGAAGACTATAAGCTCGCCTTTGATATGGGGTTTGATTATTTTCAAGGCTATTTTTTTGCAAAACCTACCATGATCAAACAAAATGACATTGATTATAATTATGGTTTAGTCGTCGCTATTTACGCCGAAATAATGAAAAACAGTCCAGATATAAAAGCTATATCTGGACTGTTTGAGCTTGATACTGCACTTGCATATAAATTACTGCGTTTAATTAACAGCGGTGTTTTTCCTATACAAAGCCAAATATCGTCATTAAAGCAAGCGCTTGTGTATTTAGGCCATGAACGCCTTAAAAAGTTTGTGAGCCTTATTGTTACTGCTCATACAGCGGGTAAAAAGCCTGCAGAGCTAATGCAAGTGTGTGTTGTACGTGCTCGTTTTTGTGAGTTGTTAGCAAAAAAGGTTAATAAAAGCCAGTCAGGCGAAGCATTTTTAACTGGGTTATTTTCACTGCTGGATGCAATCCTTGATCAACCAATGAGCTTGCTTGTTGAAAAGCTACCTTTCCCTGATGAAATAAAAACGGCATTATTAGGGGATAAAAACACACTTTATTATATTTTAAACGTTGTTAAAGCATACGAAACAGGAAGCTGGTGGGCACTTGAACAAGCTGTACTTTTGCTAAATATAGACAGTGCTATACTTCCTCCACTTTACCAGCAGTCAGTCGATTGGGCTGACAGTTATAAGAATAATATTTAACGGATAATAGCTTTAATGCGCAATTATAATATGGACTTTATTCGCGGCGTTGCCGTACTTGGCCTAGTTTACATGAATGCTTACGCCTTCGGCCTTTTTGAATACGGGTATACCTCCTTAACTAATCCTCCTGTTAGCGACTCAATTATTCACACCTTTAGCAGTTTGTTTGTAGACGGGCGTTTTAGAACACTGTTTAGTTTGCTTTTTGGTGCTGGGCTTTACATTCAGTGGCAACGTTACAAATCTGAATTGCAGTTAAAAAGCAGGCTCTATTGGTTAATCCTCTTTGGCTTAGCACATGGTTTTTTACTTTGGGCAGGTGATATTTTATTTGTTTACGGTGTATCTGGCTGGTTTGTTATTAAATATTTAGAGAGTGATAGCACTGTTCTTTTAAAAAGAGGACTTGAGTTTATTTTGTTATCGGGTGTAGCTACAGTGCTTATTGTATCTAACGTACCCGATGAAGTGATTTACCGTGATTCAGCACAGTTTATAGATTTATATAACCCACACTATATTGATTACTTTATTAGTAACCTCGCCATGAACACATTGATGCTTGTTATGGTGCCAATAATGACAATGTGGATGTGCGTGGGCCTTATGCTCATTGGCATTTATTTATATAAACAAGACGTTTTTAGTAAAGGCTTAACGACTCAGCAATTAATAGTTTGCGGTGCAATGACCCTTGTTTTTTGTGGAATCAGGCTTTATGCATCACAGCTTAATGGCAGCTTAGGATATGGGGTGCAAGAATTTGTAAATATGTTTGCGGCCCTAGGTATGGCTACGCTATATATTCATTTAATTGTTAAATTTTGCAATAACAGGGCACACGTCGGCATGCTTATTCAACAAGCAGGGCGCTTAGCATTTACTTTATATATTAGCCAAACACTCATACAACTGTTGTTATATAAAGTGCTATTTACCCACTGGGTGCTCAGTTTTGATCGTATTGACTATTGGTTAGTTGCAACGGCATTAGTTGCGCTGCAGCTCATATTTACCTTTTTATACAGCCGCTATTTTAATCAAGGTCCGCTTGAATGTGTATGGCGTAAATTAACTAAAGTAAAAATTAGTGCTTAAACGCCTATAAATAGTAAATTAGGGGCGAAAAAATAGTGTGGGTGGTTTACACTACTCGCCTTAAAAATTACTACGCTATAAGTGCCATGACCGAATTAAAACGTTTAAATAAATTTATTAGTGAAACAGGATTTTGTTCACGCCGCGAAGCCGATAAATATATTGAGCAAGGTCGTGTCAGCGTTAATGGCTACTCACCAGAAATGGGCGTAAAAGTAGCCGCTACCGATGTTGTATTAATTGATGGTAAGCCTCTTAAAGCCACGCCGAAGCGCGTTTACATTGCCTACAATAAACCCGTTGGCATAACGTGTACTACCGAAAGTAAAATTCAAAGTAATATTATTCGCGCAGTAAATTATCCTACGCGTATATTCCCAATAGGGCGCTTAGATAGACCGTCTGAAGGGCTTATATTTTTAACTAACGAAGGCGACATCGTTAATAAAATTTTGCGTGCAGGCAATAATCACGAAAAAGAATACGTTGTTACGGTAGATAAACCGCTTAATCGTCAGTTTGTTACAAAAATGGCGAATGGTGTGCCTATTTTAGATACCGTTACTAAAGAATGTAAAGTAACGCAAAGTGGCCCCAAAGAATTTAAAATAGTACTTACTCAAGGTTTAAACCGTCAAATACGCCGCATGTGTGAATACTTAGGCTACGAAGTGGTAACCTTAAAACGTACGCGCATAATGAACGTAACACTTAAAGGTTTAAAAGTAGGACAATGGCGTCACTTGTCAGATATTGAAATGGCGCAAATAAACGATTCAATTTCTGATTCTGGTAAAACTCAAGAGCACTCGCTTGATACTAATAAGCAATCAGAAAATAATGCACCTTTAGCACCTAAAAAACGCGATTTTCAGGGCGAAAACCCACGACGCTTTAATAATGGTGATCGAAATAGTGAGCGTAGTACTGAGCGAAATACAAATCGTAACTCTGAGCGCAGCAACGCTAATGGCGAGCGCAAAAATGAGCGCAGTAATACTCCTTACCAAAAGCGTTCTACAACGTATGTGGGTAAGCCAAAAAGCATTAAAGAGAACAAGTCGTCTAATGCTAAATCAGACTCAAAACCAAGCTCGGACCGTATTCTCAGTCTAAAAAAATAATGTGCAGCTAAGTGGTATTCTACTACCACTGTATTTCTTGTACTATATTACCAAGTGGGCTTTTAACGCCCACTAAGTTTACGTTGTTATTTTGCAAACCCACCAATCTACCTTTATCTAAATACCATCTAAAAGTGTGCTTTTTATAGCTTTTTAAATCCAGTACAGTCAGTTTTGCGCAACTGTATTCATAATCAGTTGGGCAAGTACCTACTTCGAGTAACTGATATTCTTGCTGCCATATATTATCGCCGTATTTATTAGCCAGTAACTTTACTGAAATACATACTGACGTCCACAACCATAAGTAAATTAAAATAGGTAAACCGATTGGTATAAATACTGAGCGGAATTTCCCGTGCTCAACAATATAATCCTTAACCGTATGTTTAAATTCAACGTTATTATTGTATTTTTTATATAGGTGCCTAAATAAAGCAACCGATAACACGATCGTTATTATTGGAAATAACGTAAATGTTAAGGTGTTATATATACCGTTGGGGATAAAAGCGGGATCGGCTTGTTCATCCCATGCAAGTAAAACCAGCGGAGGTGCTGTTACTAAAAGTAATAAGGCGCTGTTGAATAGTTGTTTAAAGGTCACAGGGGATTCACTTATAAAATGCTGCTTGTATAAAGCCCAAATTAGCGCTTAATGTTTAGCTATTGAATGCTAAAGCCAATATAAAATAAGAGTATACCTAAATAAACTGCAATCGCCGATAACGAGTTTTTAGAACGCAAGCGCTTAACAAGGTCGCGTGTGCCATCAACCATACCGGAAATAACCAGTAGTATGCCCCCTGTAAAACGGTAGTTGTTTAAGTTCACGTTACCACTATCGTCAGTTATAAAGCGTAAATAACCAAAAAGTATAAAAAGACTGCCTGCTATTAGTACTGCAATTTTAAAGGTTTCCAATGCTTTTCCATAATATTGAGTTAGATACTAAAACGGCACTAAGTTGAGTCATGATAATTTTACTATATTTCGAATTCAAATTTTGCCTAAATCCATTAAATGGTCTCATTATGTCGCTATATTAGGCGTATATACGCTAAAGCTTGATTTATATTGTGCATTAGCAAGTACACTTAGTTATATGTTGGGTAAGCTGTTAAGATGCGCCGTCTTAATAATGTAGAAAGGTTATAGAAGTAACATGTCAAAATTTTTCTTTATGGGTAAGCCCGACATAATGGGTAAAAATAACAGTAATGGATTTGCGCCAAATCGTACCGCAAAGGTCGGCACAGAGTTACACCCGTTAACGCTAATTGTAAACTCAGCTGAACGACAATCAGAAATAGAAGCAATACTAGAAGAGCATTCGCTGTTTGCTTCAATTGAAGTTAAAGCAGACGTACCAGAAGATATTCGCGAACTAGACTTTGCGCTTAGCAAGTCAACACCACAAGTATTTGATAAAGTACCAGAGCGTAACGCACCCTGTGTATGTGGTAGTGGCAAAAAATATAAAAAGTGTTGCGGTTAGTTTCTTAACAACTAAATATGTAGCCTTTCTTTTTTCATCGGTATTAAATAAAAATGCCACTGACCTTGAGCCAGTGGCATTTTTTAATGTTAACCAATTATATGTTTAACTACTTACGTGGCTCGTAATCAATTCTAAATATAACCGTGTAAAGTACTGGCACTACAATTAGAGTCAAAATTGTAGCAAAGCCTAAACCAAACATAATCGTTACCGCCATTGATTGAAAAAACACGTCAAATAACAGCGGGATCATACCCAAAATAGTGGTTATAGCTGCCATTGCAACCGGTCGTACACGGCTCACACCAGAGTCAAATACGGCCTCATAGGGCGATTTACCTTCCCTTAATTCAAGATTTATTTGATCAACTAATACAATACCGTTTTTAATTAGCATACCGCTTAAGCTTAACAAACCAAGTAGACCCATAAAGCTAAACGGAGCATTCATTGCTAACAAGCCCGCGCTTACACCAATAATAGCCAAAGGCACAGTTGCCCAAATAACAAGTGGCTGTTTAAGTGAGTTAAAAAGTAATACCGTGACTGCAAACATCGCTAAATAACCCAGCGGTAATGAGCCAAATATTGCTTTTTGCGCCTTGCTTGATGACTCAAACTCGCCGCCCCATTCTAGTTGGTAACCACGCGGTAGTTCCATGTTCTCTATCGGACCGCGAATACGGGCAAATAGTTTTGCAGGTGTTTCATCCCCTAATACATTATTATCGGCCATTACTGTAATAGTACGTTTGCGATCGCGGCGCATTATTAGGCTGTCTTCCCACTGCACATCAAATTCGTCTACAACCTGAGTCACTGGTACAAATACACCCAATACTGGGCTGTATATTTGAAGGTCGTGTACGCTTTCTACGTTTAAGCGCTCGTTAGCGGGAGAACGGGCAATAATGGGTAGCAACTGCGTGCCATCGCGATATACGCCCACTTGTTTACCCGATAAGCTCGTTAGTAATACATTGTCTAAATCTGATTTACTAATACCTAATCGACGTGCTTTTTGCTCGTTAAATTGCGGGCGAATCATTTTGGTACGTGCGCGCCAGTCATCTCGAATATTGAATGCACCGTCGTCCTTGCCTAATATCTCTTTGGTTTTAGCGGATAACTGCCTTAATACCACGGGGTCAGGACCCGAAAAACGAGCTTCTATTTTTGCATCAGTAGAGGGGCCAATTTCCATAGGTTTAATTTTAAGCTGTGCAGAGAGTGCATAATTGTGTGAGTAATCACGCACTGTTTGCATTACAGTTGCTACGGCTTCTCTGTTGGAAACACGAATAATTAATTGCCCGTACGCTGGGTATGATTTTTCTGGCGCGTAGGTAAGCATAAAGCGCGGTGCACCTTGGCCTGTTGTACTTGTTACTTCTTCAACAAGCTGTTCTTTTAATAAAAACTGTTCAAGTTTTTTAACGCCCTCAAGGGTTGAGCGAATATCAGAACCTTGCTCTTGCCAGTAATCTACATAAAACATAGGCGTATTAGAGGCAGGAAAAAACGACTGTTTTACAGAGCCAAAACCAACAACCGCTGTACACAGTAAAACAACCATTAATATAAGCGTGGTTTTTCTAAAGTGCAGCGCTAAATCTAAAATCGCTTTGTAACCATTAAAAATAAAGCCTTTGTATGGGTCTTCATCTTCTTGGCCTTCTTCGTTTTTAAATTCGTTTTCTTTAAACATTAAATTAGCAAAAAATGGCGTTAGCGTAATTGCTGTTATCCAGCTTAATAAAAGCGAAATAAACAACACCCAAAACAAGCTACCGGCAAATTCACCACTGGCATCAGAGCTTAAACCAATTGGCGCAAAGGCAGTGACTGCAATTACTGTTGCACCTAGTAAAGGCCATTTTGTTTGCTCAACAATATTAACAGCCGCTTTGAGTTTTGTTTGGCCACGTTTAAGGTTTATAAGTATGCCTTCGGTGACGACTATTGCGTTATCAACCAGCATACCAAGCGCAATAATAAGTGCCCCAAGCGATATGCGTTGCAAGTCGATAGCAAACAACTTCATAAATATAAACGTACCCAGTACGGTAAGCAGTAAAATACCACCAATTAAAATACCGCTTTTTAAACCCATAAATAACAGCAGGACTACAATAACAATCGCAATGGCTTCAAGTAAGCTGATAATAAAACCATCAACCGATTTTTGAACCTCTTGTGGTTGGTTGTATACAGAATTTATATGAATACCATGAGGGCGTTGATATTCAAGTGATGCTAAATGCTCGTCTATGTTTTTACCCACATCAACCACGTTAACACCCGACATAAACGACACGCCAATAAGTAAAGCTTGCTGAGAGTTATAACGAATAATGTTATTTGGTACTTCTGCATACTCTCTGTAAACCTTTGCAACATCGCCTAAATAAATAAGTTCACTTTCACCCGATTTTGAAATAAGCAACGTTTCGAGTTCTTTTACGTCTTTAAATTCACCGGTAGGGTGCAGGCGAATTGATTCATCGCCCACGCGAATTTTACCCGCGTTAGATACCGTGTTTTGCGATTGCAATAACTGGAATATATGGCTTGGCGCAATACCTAATTGAGCAAGTTTACGCGTAGAAACTTCAACCATTACTTGCGCTTGTTGTTCACCCGCTATTGTTACTTTACTTACGCCTTTAACCAATACCAGTTCACGTTTTAAAAAATCGACGTAATCTTTAAGCTCGTCATACGAATAACCATCACCGGTTACCGAATACATAACACCGTAAACGTCGGCAAAGTCGTCCAAAATAGTGCTTGGGTAAACACCACTGGGTAATGACGGAGAAAGGTCGTTAATTTTTCGACGCATTTCATCCCAAATTTGGCGGAGTTGTTCCTTACGATAAGTGCTTTTCATTTCAACAGTAATTTGTGATTTCCCGTTAGATGAAATAGACGTAACGTAATCAACATAAGGTAATTGCTGAATCGCGTTTTCAATCGGAAAAGTAACTTCTTCTTCAACTTGCTGCGGCGAAGCGCCAGGGTACATGGTAATAACCATGGCTTTTTTAAGCGTAAACTCAGGGTCTTCTAGTTGCCCTAAATCAAAGTACGACACACTACCGCCAATTAATAGCAGCAGCGTAAACATCCAACTGATTACTTTTTTCTCTATGGAGAGTTGTGCAAAGCTCATAATTATAAGCCTCGCTCTTTATTCCATGCTCTTACTTTCATGCCTTCTTTTAGTGAATGCACACCGGCAGAAACCACAATTTGGCCTTCTTCAATACCGCTTAATACTTCAATACCATCGCGGTGCAACTGGCCAACCTTTACAGCTTGTTTGTGCACTTGGCTAGTTTTTGAATCAAAAAGCCATACGTAGGCGTTATCTTCAATTGATTCTTGCGGCTCAGAAAACACCGACTCGATAGGTAATATTGTATAAGCAACTTGCGAGCGTGTTACTTTACTTAAATCTATAAGCACGCTACCCGTCATACCCGCTAGTAAATTAAAGTCCTCAGGTACTGGTAGCGAAAACACAACTTTATAGGTAAGCGTTGCAGGGTCAGCTTGGGTGTCCCACTCTTTGATATCAAGTGTGTATTCTTTATCGTCAAAGCCATCAAACTTTACAGTAGGGTGGTAATCGGTGCCTTTTTTAAGGCGAGCGATTATTTTTTCAGGAACCTGGATTTCTACATCCATTAAATCGCGTGTTTCTAAGCGTAATATATTTTGCTTTGCTTGAATATTTTCAAAGTTTTTAACAAACACCTTAGCGACAGTGCCTGAAAATGGTGCGCGTAGTTCACTGTATTCAAGGTTCGTTTGTGCAATTCTAAATGCAGATTCAGCAATTTGCATATTAGCAGTGGCTTGATCTAATTCTGATTGGCTGGTGATTTTTTTCTCAAACAATTGCTCAATACGGCCAAGTTGTGACTTTGCCAATTCAAAGCGCGCTTTACGTTCGTCAAACTGTAATTGAAAATCTTCTGGATCCAGTTTTGCTAATAAATCACCTTTTTCAACGTGTTCACCAGCAAGAACCGGAAACTTAACAAGTTCGCCGTTTACCCTAAAAGCAAGGTAAGAGCCTTGGTTTGCAACAACTTCAGCAGGAAAACTACGAATGTTAATTTGCGTATCATGACCTATGTTGAATAATTTAACAGGGCGAATAGGCTCTTCTTTAACTTGTTGTTCTGGCTCAGAACAGGCTATTAAGCTAAGTAAGGTCGTTGTTAATAAACATAGACGAAAGAGTTTCATGTCTTCTCCGTTGCAATCATGGCAAAATAATTAAGTGCAGCATACGCTGCAAACATATAAAATAAAAATCATTAAATTTTAGAAACTCAATAAGTTTTATTTATGATGTTGCAGGGCGGTATATGAAGCTGAATCAATTAATAATTTTAGATGCCATAGTGCAAAGCGCAAGCTTAAGTGGAGCAGCACTAAAGCTACATAAAACGCAGCCCGCGCTTACACTCGCAATTAAAAACTTAGAAGCCAAAATAGGATTTGAGTTACTAGACAGAAGTAAGTACCGATTGCAGCTTACTGAAAAAGGGCGTGTTTTTCACCGCGAAGCGCAGCAACTACTGCATGCCAACGACGAGCTGGCACAGCTCGCTAAAGAATTGGCATTAGGTAATGAACCCCAATTTAGAGTTTGTTACGAGCAACTTTGTCATATGCAGAGTTATAACGAGATCATAAGTAATACTTTTAGGTTGTTTACCAGCACAGAGTTTAGCTTAACCAGCGGGAAGCGCTTTATTTCATTAGAGCAAGTAAACAGTGGGCAAGCCGAATTAGGCATTGGCCCGTGGTTTGATTTATTTCATGCAACAGGCGATTTAGAAAGCGTACCCATAGGCAGGCTCGATATTGGCATTGTGAGCGCTAAAGGCGTACTCCCTCAAAAACTCACCTATAGCGAACTGCAAACGTATCCGTGTTTAGCCATGTTTGAAAGTGACTTGAGTATCGACAGCGACAGGCTATCGTACTCAAAAGGCTCCGCCATGATGAAAATTGATGATGTATCGACCCTAAAATCGTTTTTACTCTCAGGTGCGGGTTGGGCAATGATGAGCCTAGAGCACTGCGACCCTGAAATAAAAGCAGGCTTACTTCAAGAAATACACATAACTGACCGAGAGCATAAATTTAGCGCGCAAATTAGAGCCTTTAGGCAGCATGCAATGCACCACGGCCCTGTAGCGCGTACTATCTGGGAGCAATTTAAACAATTAAGTAAGGAATATTCTAACAACAATGGATATTGATAAAGAAACGCTTATTTATACTGTTATCGCAGGCATACCAGTAGGAAAAGTAGCAAGTTACGGGCAAGTTGCAGCACTTGCGGGCTACCCGCAAAACTCACGGTTGGTCGGGCGCTTATTAAAAATGATGCCAAACGACTCGGTTATACCTTGGCACAGGGTAGTGAATAGCCAAGGTAAAATATCATTCCCTGAAGGTAGCGAAAAATACCAAGAACAACGCGAAAAGCTACTATCAGAAGGCGTACTGTTTAAAAACGACAAAGTGAATATACGCGAGTGCCGGTGGGAGTGATGTGACTATTATTGGCAGGTAAGTGCCAATTGCGGACGTTGATAACGCCGCCTTATGCGGACAACAATTGTGGGGTGAAATGCGTAGCAAAACAAATCGTAACTCACTGTTTTTTTTGTTTAGTTTAAATACCTTTCTTATGTAGCATAAAAACTCAACATCACGAATATACATTGGCTAAAGCTACAACGGCATCGGAAAACATTATAAACTCTTCTTCATTGCTGAAGCTTACGTTGTTTGCATCCCCAATACAAAAACGTGCTTTCTCAGATGACCAACGTAAAATGTAATAATCCTTTGTACCTAGCCATAGCTCACCGTCCTGCCACCACTCGAATATGATGATTTCATCACAACCATGTACAGCAAATGAGTCCAAACAAGGAACTTCTGCAACTTGTAAATAAAAGGAGGTTAACTGTTTAGTCACCTCATCAGGAACACCATGGCCATGAGCTCTGAGTTTAAATATCGTTAGAGACTCCTCAGGTGCCGACTTGACCCTACAACAATGTTCTTGAAAAATAGGCTCTAACACATTTATGACATGTTGCATGATTATCCTCCAAGCTACATAACGGCTTTATCAGTGGACACTTTCCCTATTCTAGCGCGAAAACGCCCTTATTTTATGAGTTTCTATTAATAGCAAATAGTGTAAGTTATTGCCATTAATAAATATTATGCTTAGGAAAGGTTATTTTACTACCTAGATTCAAATTGTAAGTGCATAACTTGTTTTGGCTAGATTAAGTGGTCAGTTGCTCATAAGCTAACTGCTTTTTCTCCGGCAAGAGATTTTACAATGAGACATTACAAACAACTGACCTATGCGCAAAGATGCCAGATCGCCGTTCTAAAGAAAAGTGGTTTTACGCAACAAAGTATTGCTGAGCTAACTAATTTATCGCAATCTACGATTTCAAGAGAGCTTTCTAGAAATACAGGTAAGCGAGGTTACAGACACAAACAAGCTCATGAGCGGGCTTTGTTTCGCCGAAGAAGTGTAAGAAAACCGCTTAAGATGACACCTGAAATGATAGCTTTAATTACCCAGAAGCTTAATGAGAAGTGGAGTCCTGAACAAATAACGGGATGGTTACGCAAAGAAAGTGAACGGTCTGTCAGCCATGAATGCATTTATCTGTATATCTGGGAAGATAAAAAAGCAGGTGGTGAGTTATACCTACATCTGCGCCGACACGGTAAGAAATATCACAAGCGCAGTCATGGTAAAACAAACCGAGGGAAAATAAAAAATCGCGTTAGCATTGAAGAGCGCCCACAAATAGTTGATGAGAAAGGCCGTATCGGAGATTGGGAAATAGATACCGTCATAGGTAAAGGTCATCGAGGCGCCCTTGTTACCATTGTAGAGCGGGTTACCCAATTCACTGTATCAACTCAGGTGGCAGGAAAAACAGCGGAAGCCGTCACTGCGGCGACGATAGAACTATTAAGGCCATATAGGTCAGCGCTTCATAGCATCACGGCTGACAATGGAAAAGAGTTCGCTTATCACGAGCAAATCACAGAGGCTTTAAGTGTTCCTGTTTATTTTGCTCACCCTTATCACTCATGGGAGCGCGGATTGAATGAAAACACGAATGGATTACTACGCCAGTATTGGCCGAAGAGCACAGATTTTAAGGCGGTAACACCAGCGCAAGTTATACCCGTACTTGAGCAACTTAATAATCGTCCGAGGAAGACACTTGGATTTGAAACGCCTGCAAAATTGATGCAGGATCACTTGGCGGCTAAAGCCGCCTAAACGTTATGCACTTCAGATTTGAATCCGCGCTATGTAAAAAAGGGGAAAACTTCCTCTTAGTATCGCTTAGCTAATCCCAATTGATTCTGAATATCCGTTGTTCGGTGTGAGTTCAAGCATTCGAAGCCGACATAATGGGTACGTGCCAGCTGAGAAGTTAATTGTTCAGAATTCACTCTTTAAATATGCAGACTCGTCTATATAATCAATTACCAATTCAAAATATTGAAGAGCCGAACCACCTAAAGCTCCATCTATTTTTTTATCCATCATTGATGACATGAATTTGTGGAAGTTATTATCTGCCCTCCGTGTAAACCAAACCGGCCCTGTAACTTGCTCGGCAATCATAACTTTAGGGACCTTTATCATTGATTCTCCAGTATTAGACTCCGCCTTTTCAATAACAGCCCAACTTGGATTTTGAGTTTTCCAATTTTCAAAAATACTGGCTGAAATAAAAGAAGTACCTACTACCTTTGATGTACCTTGTATATGCTTTGCCGCTGCATCGGTTAATATTGATGTTGCACCAGTATCTAAAAGCATTTGGTATTCTATCCCTTGAACTTTTATTTCGATTCTAGGAAATGCGGTGGTGTATTTTTGTTGCGAGTCTTTTTGAAAACCTAGTTTTATCTTTTTGAATTTGTATAAGTTTATTTCATCTAAAGATTGCAGGATGGACATAGATTTATTTAAATAGTCAATCTTAATAATTTTTTCTGCGTGCCATCGGCCACCTAAAAAACCATCAAAGTCTTCCTCAATTGATAGTTCATCCTTAGGGACTATAAATAAATAGCCTTCCATAAAGTTTTGCAAACCACCAATAGGAATTTCTGAGCCAGCTTGAAAGTCCGGCATACTTGACAGTGTATGCACATTACCTTCATCTACTTTTTCAATCGTAGGCCATTTATATTGTTGATGAAGTTCTTTCGATATAGCATTCCAACCGCCACCTGTATCTGTAAAGAACTTTAGCTTTTGACCATCTTTCAGTTCTGGAGTAAGAAAGATGCGGTTATTATCAAATTCAGTGGGCAGCTGTTGTTCAGCTAAAAGTTGAAATGGAACTAAAGCTAAAACAAAGAAAAGAGGTACTAGATTTAAATTATACATTGATCATCCATGATTTTTGAAAATTACAATATGTAAATCCTAACACTTAGTTACTATGAGTGGTGAATTCACGGATCAAACTAGACCATATTAATTGGCTATACCAGCTCAATAAACGTAATTGCTAATTGAAATATAATGGCAAACACACCCAGCAATAACAAATAAGTGCCAAATAGCGTGGCTAAATTGGGTGCTTTTAGCGCTGTAAAATAATGTACCTAAACTATAAAAAATGCCGCCGGCAAGTAGCCAGTAAAGTGCTTTTACATCAACACTAGAATAAAGTGGATACACTATAGCCAGTGCAAACCAACCCATGAGCAAGTAGGTGGCGAGCGATATTTTTTTATTACCGTTTTTTACAAATACTTTGTACGCAACGCCTGCTAGTGCCACCGCCCAAATAAATGTAAGTGTGGCCCATGACCAAGCACCGGTTAATGAGATCAATAAAAAGGGAGTGTAGGTGCCGGCAATTAATAAGTATATGGCGCAGTGATCGCACTTTTTATAAAAGGCTCTTAAGCGCGGTTGAATACTGGCGTGGTACAAAGTGGATGACAAAAACAGTACAAATAGGCTACTGCCATAAATTGCAGTACTAATATACGCGTTAGTGCTGGTGGCTTGGCTAAATAAATCCCACATAACAAATGCGGCAAATACAATACCAAGTGCATGACTAATTACGTTTAGTTGTTCTTCTTTTTTAGAATAGGGCGCTTCTAACGACATAACAGATCCTACCACTATTTGAATGAATTTTAGTGTACAAGTGTACGCTGAGTTTTTCAATATTATAATTTTTATATGAATACAATAATTTATTGTTTTTCATAAAGTTGAAACATCAATTTAACCAATGCGTAATTAATAAGACGTAAAAAAGTCGTAATAGTTCGTTAGATTACTGGTAATTCCTAAAAACAATTAACCGGACGAACAGTGAAAAACATGAAAAATAAATTAACAACACGGCCTTTTCTTAAACTTACTAAATTGTCTGTGGCGATGATTTGCGTTACATCAACAAATAGTTTTGCAGATCAAACCATAAATAAAGAACTTGATGAAATAGTGGTTGTTGCTCAAAAGCGTGCGCAATCAATACAAGATGTGCCCGTAACAATAAGCGCCTACGATGGCGACTTTTTAGAAAGCTTAGGTATTGGCGAACTCGACACTTTATCTGAAATAACACCAGGGCTTGTTATTCAAGAGCAAAGCCCTAACAACCCGGGCTTTGTAATTCGTGGTATTACGTCTGATAGTGGGTCGTCTCAATCATCCCCTCGTGTGTCTATTTATTATAACGGAGCAGATGTATCACGCTCTCGTGGCTCATACTTTGAGCTTTTTGATGTAGAAGGGATTGAAGTTGTTAAGGGACCACAAGCAACACTGTTTGGAACAGCAGCTTCTGTAGGTGCCATTAGTGTAGCAACACGTAAACCAGAAAAAGATTTTTCGGCTCAATTAAAAGCATCCGTTGGTAATTACTCGGCCAAAGGTGCTAGTGGCTTTGTAACGGGTGGCAATGATTTATTGCAAGGCCGTGTTGCTTTTACTTATCGTGAACGTGATGGGTTTATAAAAAATATTGCAGGAGATAGTAACTCCCAAAATCCGGCTGGGTTTAAGCAAGATGATATGCATGCTATTGAGCGTTTTTCTTATCGTCCGTCTTTACGTATTACACCTAGTGACCATGTAACGATTGATTTGGTGTATACGTATGAAAAAAATGATGACTCGGGTACATCTTTTAAAAATGGGCTTTATGCACCAACCGGTGGTGATACAAGTCCATATAGCTTTGTTGAAATGCCAGGTAGTCCGTATGCAGAGTCTGTGTTTGGAAAAAAAGACTTAGGTGTGGAGCGCACAGTTAACGATTTAAATTTGACTGTAAATTGGGATGTAAGTAACGATTTAACAATCACCTCAATTACTGCAGGGCGTAACTTTGACTCTTTAGAAGTGTTTGATGCTGATGGTACGCAAGCATGGTTTTTAGAATTTGCAGAAGCTGCTGAGGGCGATCAGTTAAGCCAAGAATTACGCGCTGTCTATACACAGAATAAGTTTACTAGTATTTTTGGTGTGAGTTACTTTGAAGAAGATGGTAGCCAGCGTATTCCATTTAGTACAGAGGAGTCTATATTTTTAAATTGCTTAGGTGTATTGGGCTCAGGTGTTCCTTGTATTAATAATGATGGTAGCGTTAATATTTTAACGCCAGCATTAACAGGTGGTGTAGTAAACGAGTTGCCATATTCACTAGAGTTTACAAACTATGGTGAAAACAAAGCGTACTCAGCGTTTGCTGATGTAACTTATGCTACTACTGAAGCATTAGAGTTAACAGCGGGACTTCGTTATATAAAAGAAGAAAAGCGCAGTGGCTATAGCTCTGCTGCACCCAATAGTGTTTTAACACAAGCGCCATTGTTTACGGTTGATACAAATGGTGAAACATTTTATGGCGATGCTGATTATGATGATTGGCTGCCACGTTTTAATGCGCTTTATATAATAAACCCTACTACAAATATGTATGCGACTATTTCAAAAGGGCGTCGTTCGGAAGTACTTGAAGTAAGTTCGGCTAACAACGAACAAGGAAATGTCGAAGCTTCTATATCAGAAGTCCCTGCGGAAATTATTTGGAACTACGAAACCGGTATTAAAGGCAAAGCGCTTGACGGGCGTTTAGATTACTCTGTCGCTGTATTTTATCAAGATTATTCTAACTTTCAGGTTACGTTACAGGATGATGAAGGCGTTGCGTTTTCTGCTGATGCGGGCTCTGCCACTAATGTTGGCGCAGAGGCTGAGGTAAGGGCGTTAATTAATAATGAGTTTGAGGTTTTTGCCAATGCGGCTTACCTTGATGCTGAAATAGATGATGATAGTAATAACGGTAACCTCGCAGGCAATAAATTTAGACTACAACCAGAGTGGACGTTTAGTACGGGGCTGTTTTATTCAACAGAATTGTCGAACTCACTTAATTTAACGAGCTCTTTAATATATAGCTACCGCTCTGAAGTGTTTTTTGAGCCAGCAAATGCGCCAATATCAGGCTTAGATATTAGCCAACCAGGGCTTGGATTAGTCAGTGCGCGCTTAGGTATCGCAAATGGTGATGACTGGGCTGTTAGTGTATTTGCTAGTAACTTATTAGATAAAGAGTATTTAGTTGATGCAGGTAATACTGGAGGGGGATTTGGCAACCCAACATTTGTTGCAGGAGCACCTCGCTTTGTTGGTATTGAGTTAACTCTCGGGTTTGGTGGACAATAATACATTTAACTACTTGATATTTTAATTGAGCCACTGCAAAGTGGCTTTTTTATGTGATCACGTTAAAGTGAATTTATATTAGGTAAAAATGAAACAAGATCTAAAAGCTGCTTTACTTACCGCCATTGTTTATCCTGGAGCGGGGCATTTTTCTTTAAAAAAACACCTTATAGGCGCTATTTTTGCAGGTGTATTTTCTGTTCTTTTAATTTTAACCCTAAAAGATATATTTGCGATTGCACAGTGTACTGCAAATGAAATTGTACACGGAAAAATCCCGATGTCGGTTACGGCCATTTTAAAAGCCGCGCAACAACCTTCTGACGCCTGCGCTAAACTCGCTGAATATAAGTATATGCCTTTAATGATTATAATTTGGGTGCTGAGCATGATGGATGCATACCGTTTGGGCAGAAAAGCGCTACCCACTAAAAAATAAGCCACTTAATCAGAACTCGGTTTGGTTGGCTTATTAATATTTCACCCTGATATTTAGCTATTATTGATGGCGGTAATAATTATTATTACCGCCTTTTCATTTTTATACATATTTTTTGTAACCGAGATTTTTTGCCTGCACCATGTAAACATCGTGTAAATACCTGTATATACCCAGTAAAATCCTCAAACCTCGTTAAATCACTCACTTGTTGATATTTAGTTAATTAAAATCCTTATCTTTGTACCTTTTTATTCATTTAATGTTAATAAGTAAGTGGTACTTTCTGCTTGCCAAATTAACTTTATTTAACTATTAAGTATTGGTTTGCTATCAATTTATTACGTCAAGCAATGACGACTGATAATTTCAATTTAAGGAAATACGATGAATAACAGTTCAAATAATCACAAAAGAAAGGATTTTAAAGTGGCGAGCTTATCGTTAGCTTTATTATTAGAATGCTCAACAATGGCGAATGCCGCTGTTGAAAAGTTAACGGTGAGTGGAAATCAAATTCTTGCGGGTGGAGAAAACACAAGCTTTGCAGGACCTAGCCTATTTTGGAGTAATACGGGGTGGGGCGCTGAAAAATTTTATACAGCAGAAACAGTAGCAAAGGCAAAAACTGAATTTAATGCAACATTAATTCGTGCAGCTATTGGTCATGGTACGAGTACTGGTGGTAGTTTGAACTTTGATTGGGAGGGCAATATGAGCCGTCTTGATACTGTTGTAAACGCAGCTATTAGCGAAGATATGTACGTTATTATTGATTTTCATAGCCATGAAGCACATACCGATCAAGCAACTGCAGTTCGCTTTTTTGAAGACGTAGCTACCAAATATGGGCAGTACGACAATGTTATTTATGAAATTTATAACGAGCCTTTACAAATCTCGTGGGTTAACGATATTAAGCCTTACGCAGAAACAGTTATTGATAAAATTAGAGCAATCGACCCTGATAACTTAATTGTGGTTGGTACGCCTACGTGGTCACAAGATGTTGATATGGCATCACAAAACCCAATTGATCGTGCCAATATTGCTTACACTCTGCATTTTTATGCTGGCACGCATGGTCAATCGTATCGAAATAAAGCACAAACAGCACTCGATAACGGCATTGCACTATTCGCCACAGAGTGGGGAACAGTTAATGCTGATGGCAATGGGGGTGTTAATATCAATGAAACCGATGCATGGATGGCATTTTTTAAAACAAACAATATTAGCCACGCTAACTGGGCTTTAAACGATAAAAACGAAGGTGCATCGTTATTTACTCCAGGCGGTAGTTGGAATTCACTAACATCGTCAGGCTCTAAAGTTAAAGAGATCATTCAAGGTTGGGGTGGTGGTAGTAGCAATGTTGATTTAGATAGCGACGGGGATGGCGTAAGTGGCAGCCTTGATCAGTGCAATAATACTCCCGCAGGTACAACGGTTGATAGTATTGGTTGTGCAGTAACTGACAGCGATGCCGATGGTATTAGCGATAATGTTGATCAATGCCCTAATACACCTGCAGGTGAAACTGTTAATAATATAGGTTGTGTTGTTGAAGTAGTTGAACCACAAAGCGATGCGGATAACGATGGAGTGAATGATGATATTGATCAGTGCCCAGATACACCTGCAGGTACTAGTGTTGATACAAATGGATGCAGTGTTGTAAGTTCAACAGATTGTAACGGTATTAATGCATACCCTAATTGGGTGAACAAAGATTACTCAGGTGGTCCGTTTACTCACAATAACACCGACGATAAAATGCAATATCA
Organism: Pseudoalteromonas sp. GW168-MNA-CIBAN-0100; assembly: GCF_040309225.1. Classification (NCBI taxonomy): domain Bacteria; kingdom Pseudomonadati; phylum Pseudomonadota; class Gammaproteobacteria; order Alteromonadales; family Pseudoalteromonadaceae; genus Pseudoalteromonas; species Pseudoalteromonas sp. GW168-MNA-CIBAN-0100. Next base: position 108,258 of record NZ_JBEOOL010000001.1, read on the forward strand.
AGGTAATGCATACAGCGCAAATTGGTATACAAACAGCATTCCAGGAAGTGATGCTTCGTGGACGCTTCTTTATAGTTGTAATTAAGCGCGTTTAATAAAATAAACGAGAAGGTAAATAATGTGTTTACCTTCTCTTTTTATACAAAATGTTAGCCCTTATAGACACTTTGGTGTTGAGCAGCAATGTTGTAGCTTGGAGAGTCTATATTATCTATATAGCGCCAATCGGTTGTGATTTGCTCTTTAGTAATAGTCAGTAACATATATCCACGGTGTGATAAGTCACAATAGTTTAAATCGTTTATTAGCAATGTAAGCGAGTCAGCCATCTGCTTTGCTTGTGCTGTATTAAGCGCTAAATAATGCTCCATACCCGGGGATGTAACACCAGGTGTTGCAAACTCTACTCCTACGCTTTCGCCTTTTGCATTTTTTAATGTGCCATGCCACGCATTGTGCGTATCACCTGCAACCACTACTAACTTTTTATTTAATGCAGTAACGCTTTTGTATAATGCTTCGCGCTCGCTTGGGTAACCATCCCACGCATCTAAATTATAAGGCATTAAAGTATTTACGCGTGCAAGTTGCTCGGGCGTTACCGCTTTATTAGCTAGCACTGCTTTTTTAATGGCAACAAGCTCTTTTAACACATGCGGTATTTTAGTGCGATCGGATTGCGAGAATATTTCAGTAGGTAGCCACATTTTAGTCATCAATACTTGCTGGCCCAATACTTGCCATTTTGCATTTGATTTAGTTATTGCACTTGTGAGCCAGTTTAGTTGTGTATTACCCAGTAACTGCCTATTTGGATTATTTAAATCACTGACAAAGCACGCAACATCCATTTGCTTGGTCTCGGGGTTTTTGTAGTCGCTGTAAGCAAGTTGTTTATCGCGTGCTATTACACGCGTATCTAGCATGTGCAAGCTTATTAAATTACCAAAATCGAAGGTGCGGTATATTTGCGGGCTTTGTTCGCCCATAGGCGGTCTAATTGGCAGCCATTCGAAATAGGCTTGAATAGCAGCTGCGCGGCGCTTAAAAAAGTCACCTTCATCAGGGGTATGATTTTCAGCACCACTTTTATAGGTATCGTTGGTAACTTCGTGATCATCCCATATTGCGATAAAAGGCGCTGCAGCGTGAAGTGCTTGAAGGCCTTGGTCTGTTCTGTAAATAGCATAGCGTTTGCGATAGTCGCTAAGGGTAATAATTTCACCGCTGTTATCGGCTGCTAATTGGCGGCCAATTTTTTCAGCATTTTCGGTAGCGTATCCGCCCATTGGGTATTCGTAAATGTAATCTCCCAAATGCAGTACTACATCTAAATCTTTTTGCTTAGCGGCATCTGTGTAGGCATTAAAGTACCCAGCAGGGTAGTTTGAGCACGACACAACAGCCATTTTTATTTGTTCAATATTATTTATTGGTAGTGTTTTAGCACGGCCTATAGGGCTTTGTGTTTGCAAACCTATAAAACGATAAAAGTACTCTGTGTTTGGAGCAAGTTCTTGTACATCTATTTTTATTGTAAAGTCTCGGCTTTTATCTGTTTGTTCGCGCCCGCCACGAATAATGTTTTTAAATTGAGAGTCACTTGCCAACTCCCAAGCAACAGTAACTTCAAAATTTGATTGAGAAGGAGTTGCACGTGTCCAAATTATCAAAGCATGACTAAGCGGATCGCCACTCGCTAGACCGTGTTTAAATTCAATAGCCGATAGAGGTTTGTTTATTAATGTTTGAGCACAACCTGTAATGGCACTCGATACTGCGACGGTAAATATACTTGCTGCTGAGGTTTTTAAAAAATTTCGACGTGATGAAAGGGTCATACTGCACTTTTTAAATTATTTATAGTGGTGTGCACTTTAGCGGGTAGATATGACGTTTTTATAAACGCTAAATGTATTTAGTGTGACGGTATTAATACATTTAACCCCTTTTATTTATTAACTAAAAAGTAGTCAAAAAATTAAATTAAATGGTTAAATTAACGAGGTATGAATTTTTTAAATTAAAGTGGCGCATGTAAAGTTGTTTAATTACAGTTGCTTATAATTTATTTTTATGTTGGCACAACCCTTGAGTATGTAACTACGTCTAAACAATACACAAACAAGGAATACCATTATGAAACATTCAATTAAAATCGCTATGGCAAGTTTATTAGTATTAGGTTCTGCGCAAGTACACGCAACAGAAGTGGACCTAGATGTAACTGATATATTAACTCAAAGTGTAGCAAGCTATGTTAAGCAAACCACAATCGAGCTTGAAAAATCACTAAAGGAGACGCTTTATTTTGATGCTAAAACTGTTTTAGAGGGTTTATTAGATGAGCCCGTTTTAACAAATAGCACAACGCTTAAAAATACTGACACTAGTATAAAAAACGCAAAATAAATTATTTAAAGGATTAAAACGATGAGCAGTGAACTTGGATTATTTGCATTAATGTTAGCACCCGTAGTCAGTATGATTAGCGCTTATTACTCGGTTCAAGTGTTTAAAGCTATGGGAGGTTGGTTTAATCTTTAGCCAATTATATAGCTGGTAATTAATTCGATTCATACAAAGCTGATCGACTTAGCAAAAGCGCACGTAAATAAAGGCAGAGTGTTTGAAATAAGTAGACTTTATGAAACGTGCGATTTTTCCATTACCCATTTTTATGTTACCTGAAGGTTATACGCGATTACGCATATTTGAGCCTCGCTATTTAAATATGGTTAAAACCGCATTAAAAAATAATACAGGGTTTGTGCTTTGTACGTTCGAGCATGACACGCCTTTTAATATAAGCGCGCAAGGTTGCCTTGTTGATATTATTGATTTTGACCAAGACGATAACGATGTATTATTAATTGATGTATTTGCATCGCAAAATGTGCAAATTAATGATGTTTATCAAGACGAAGACGAATTACGTCATGGCTTGGTATCGCCTTGTAATACGCCGTATTGGTACAAAGATTCTAACAACCAAATTGGTGAACATTACCTATTACACGATGCGCTTAAAAACGTGTTTCAAGGTAATCCGGAACTTAATTTGTTGTACAAGAAAACTCATTTTGACAAGCTTCCATGGATTGCAGCACGTTGGCTCGAACTCCTACCTGTTTCTATTGAGAAAAAACAGCAACTTGCGTTTGAAACGAATTTTGATAACTTACTGAATTTCCTCCATACTGTGATTAATAACGAATTTGCCTAAATTTTATGATCCTAAATTAATTATTGCCCGTATTACTTAATACAAAAGCAATAACGGGATAAATTATTATGGTAAGTCAACAACAGTCACCACGTTGTGAACCTAATACAGGTAAGTACACTGCCATGCCAGAAACGCCGAGTAAAGAGCTCATGCAAGCGCTTATAGATGTTGCGCAATCACGCGATAAAAAAGCGTTTTCATATTTATTTGAATACTTTGCGCCAAAAATTAAACGCTTTGGAATTAAGCAGTTTGGTGTTGAAGCCCAAGCCATGGAGCTTGTGCAAGAAACATTAACGTCTGTTTGGCGTAAAGCACATTTGTATCATAGTGAAAAAGGCGCTGCGACTACGTGGGTTTATACCGTTATGCGTAACGCTTCGTTCGATATGCTTCGTAAAATGAAAAGTAATAAAGAAGAAAATATAAGCGAAGATATTTGGCCGTTACTAAACGACTCACAAGATACGCATCACGAATACAGTGATCATTTAGAAGATAAGCAAATTAAGCGCTATTTAGACAAATTACCAATTGCTCAACGCGAAGTGGTAAGAGGCGTTTATTTTCAAGATATGTCGCAAGAGCAACTTGCACATCAACTTAATATTCCAGTAGGCACGGTAAAATCACGGTTACGTTTGGCCTTGCAAAAATTACGTAATGAAATGGGAGATCAGCATGATTAAACATCACCCGAGTGAAACTTTACTGACACAGTATTGCGATGCATCACTTGCTACATCATTGAGTTTAGCCGTTTCTATTCACGTAGACATGTGCCCTGTGTGCCAAGCTAAAGTAGCTAAAATTGAAGCAAGTAATGCAAATGCATTATTTAGTGAAGAGCCTGCTCAATTTGAGAAACCTCAAACTGAGAAATCTGATTTACTTGAAGAATTTGAACTAAATGTACTTGATATGATCATGTCTGATGATTCTATTGATGAAGTTTACGAAGTAGAGCCTGTCTCTATTAAAGTGAATGAGCATAACTATCAGCTTCCACGTGCTTTAACACGTATTTCTCATAGCAAATTTACACAAGTTGGTAAGCTGGCACGATCTCGCGTTTCGCTTGATGATGGTGCGCTGCGTTCTAGCTTGCTACATATTGATGCCGGTGGCGAAATTCCTGAGCATACACATACTGGATTTGAAGTTACTTTACTACTAGACGGTGAGTTTAGTGATGAAGATGGTAATTACGTACCAGGCGACTTTATTTGGCAAGATGGTAGTCATCAACACACACCTTTAACGAAAGATGGATGTTTATGCTTTACAGTTGTCAGTAGTGCGCTACATTTTAATAAGGGCTTCAGCAAGTTACTAAATCCAATAGGTAATTTGATTTACTAAGAGAATATATGCATACAGATATAATAAAAATAGGTATAAGCGCCTGCTTAGCAGGCGAAAAAGTTAGATTTGACACAGGACATAAAAAGTCAAATTTTTGTATGGACGAGCTAGGTAAACACGTTGAATACACACGGTTTTGTCCGGAAGTAGCTGTTGGTTTACCAATACCTCGTCCAACTATTCGCCAAGTTAAAGTGGGCGATACTATTAAAGTATGCCGCCCAGATGGCACCGGCGAAGTAGGCCAACAACTTACTGAATATGGTAAAAAAGTTGCAACTGAACAAGCTAAAGAATTAAGCGGATTTGTATTTTGTGCAAAAAGCCCAAGCTGCGGCATGGAGCGCATTAAAATATACAACGAAGCAGGAACAGGTAATACCTCAGAAGGCGTTGGTTTTTTTGCTGAGCAAATAATGAAGCACAACCCATTATTGCCATGTGAAGAAAACGGACGTTTAAATGACATGCATTTACGTGAAAACTTTGTAATGAGAATTTACGTATTTAAAAACTGGCAAAAATTAGCACAAGAGCCGCTTACGGTTCATAAGCTTACTCAATTTCACTCTCAGTATAAGTACTTGTTGATGGCTCATAACTATCAAGCTTATCGTGATTTGGGTAACCTGCTGGGGACTTATGTAGGTGACGATATAAATGCAGTTGCAGATGAATATATTCTAGGTTTGATGACGGGTCTTAAAAAGCCAGCTTCTCGCAGAAATAATTGCAACACGCTAATGCATTTACAAGGTTACTTTAAAACAGATTTATCGAAGGTTGAAAAACAAGAACTTCGTGATGCGATAGATGAATACCGCGAAGGTTTGGTGCCATTGTATGTACCACTTACCTTGTTAAAACATCATTTGAAGGTTCACCCAAATGAGTACCTTGAAAAACAAGTGTTTTTTAACCCTTACCCTCACGATTTAAAACTACGATTTGGTATTTGATGGATACATTATTTTGGTTTAGGCGCGATTTGCGCCTTTTTTCTAACGAAGCGTTAATTCAAGCGCTAAATAATGGCGCTAAACACGCCATTTTTTTTGTGTCTGAAAAACAGTGGCAACAGCACCAAACTGCGCCTATTCAGATTGACTTACTCAAGCGCCGAGTTACTTATCTTCAATCTCAGCTTGCTGATTACGGCATTACTTTACATGTTATTGAAGCGCCAAGCTTTTGTGATTGTACGCGTGAGCTTATTGATTTTTGTAAATCAAACGATGTAAAACACGTAATTGCTAATACAGAATATGAGCTTAATGAAGTAAACCGCGATAAAGCAATTTTGCACGAATGCGATGAGCTTTCAATTACTTTTACTTTGTACGAAGGTGATTTAATTGCACCTGTTGGAACGGTTAAAAATCAAAGTAATGAAATGTATAAAGTGTTTACTCCATTTAAGCGAGCATGGTTAAAGCAGTATCAAGATACACACTTTAGTTTGCCTCAATGGCCTTTAACTTCTGATCCAATAAAATTTGATGAAAGCGACTTACTAAAAAGTGATGGATGCTCAGATAAGTGGCCGGTTGACGACGAAACACTAGCAACCGTGGTCGATAACTTTATATGTGACAAACTTACAAGCTACGACGATCAGCGTGATATACCCAGCGTAAAAGGCACATCAGGTTTAAGCCCGTATTTAGCACTTGGTATTGTAAGCACAAAACAGCTGCTTATTAATATTCAGCAGCGTTATCCTGATATTTTAACTACGTCAAAAAGTAAAACGTTTACGTGGATTAACGAGCTTGTTTGGCGCGAATTTTACAGGCATTTGATTGCTGAATTTCCGAAGCTTTCGCGCGGTGACAACTTTAACGAAAAGTATAACGACGTAGTGTGGCGTAAAAGCGAAAATGAATTTACAGCATGGTGTGAAGGGCGAACAGGTTATCCGTTAGTGGATGCTGCAATGCTACAATTAAAGCAAACCGGTTGGATGCACAATCGTTTACGTATGGTTGTTGCGAGCTTTTTAACTAAGCATTTATTAATAGACTGGCGCGAAGGTGAGCGCTTTTTTATGCAGCACCTAATTGATGGCGATTTAGCCTCAAATAATGGTGGCTGGCAGTGGGCTGCAAGTACCGGGTGTGATGCTCAGCCTTACTTTAGAGTTTTTAACCCTATCAGACAAAGCGAGCGCTTTGATCCAACTGGCAAGTTTATCCGTAAGTATTTGCCAGAGCTTGAAAACGTGCCAGATAAACACATTCATTTTCCACACACTTATTTAGCCGCAATAGGTAAAGATAAGGAATGTTACTGGCCAGCAATAGTTGATCATAAAGCGGCACGAGAACGTGCACTTGCTGCATTTAAGGTGTGATATGGATAACCAGTTACCAGTAGATAAATTTGTTGAAATATACCAACAGCTTGATAGCACTAATCTTGATTTATTGAGTGATATTTACTGTGACGACATACAGTTTATAGACCCAATGCATGAAATTAACGGCATTGTAGAATTGCGCAGGTACTTTGCTAACTTATATAGCAATGTTAAGCATTGCCAGTTTGATATTAGTGATTCGTTTAATAGCGGAAACAATGCTTTTATTTATTGGACTATGCACTATGCACATCCAAAGCTTTCATCAGGTAAAACTATTTCGGTAGAAGGTCATAGCAAGCTTATTTTTGAAAATGGCAAAATTATCAAGCACAGAGACTACTTTAATATGGGCGAGTTGTTATACAAACACATTCCTTTACTTGGTAGCGTTATAAAGCTAATTGATAAAAGGGCAGGTTAATTATGATCACACTTATAACGGGTGCTACTTCTGGTATTGGTGAGCAGTTAGCAATTAAATATGCGCAGTTGGGAGACACTGTTATTGCTTGTGGCCGTAATAGTGAAAAGCTCGCTGAGCTTGCTAAATACGACAATATTCAAGCGTGTAAATTTGATGCAACTAATCTACAAGACATTAAAGAGTCTACTATTGGCTTTCCTCATTTTGACCGTGTTATTTTAAACGCCGGTAATTGTGAATACATAGATGACGCGCGAAATTTTGATAGTGCATTGTTTGAGCGTGTAATAAACGTAAATTTACTCTCTATGGGGTATTGCCTTGAGGCGCTACTTCCTAAAATAAATTCAGGTGGTCAGCTTGTTTTGGTCAGCTCAAGTGTTACCTACCTTGCGCTACCTCGTTCAGAAGCTTATGGTGCATCAAAAGCGGGTGTAAGTTACTTAGCAAAAAGCTTAGCTGTTGATTTAGATGATGTTGATGTGACTTTAGTTCACCCTGGCTTTGTGAAAACTCCGCTTACTAATAAAAATGATTTCCCGATGCCTATGGCTGTTACCGCTGAAAAAGCCGCAGACTATATGATTAAGGGAATACATAAGCGCCGAAAAGATGTTCACTTTCCGTACCGTTTTACACTTATATTAAAAGCATTACGTATTTTACCACTCCCAATTTGGCTTAAAATCGCAAAAGGATTAGCCCGTTGAAAAAAATAGCAATAATAGGAACTGGTGTATCTGGTTTAACATGTGGGCATTTGCTTCACAAACATTATGATGTAACCGTATTTGAAAAAAATGATTACATAGGTGGCCACACTGCAACAGTTGATGTAAATGTTGGTGGTATTAAGTACGCGATTGATACTGGTTTCATTGTATTTAATGACAGAACATACCCATACTTTGAAAAGTTACTATCGCGTATTGGTGTAGATAAACAAACAACGCAGATGAGCTTTAGTGTTCATAACGAAGCCACTGGCTTTGAATACAATGGCCATACGTTTACAAGCCTATTTGCACAGCGTCGTAATATTTTTAGACCTAAGTTTTGGCGATTATTGTACGACATTGTTAGGTTTAATAAACTGTGTAAAGCACTACATGAAAAAGATAATTACCAAGCTGATCAATCATTAGGGCAACTGCTTAGTGACAATCACTTTAATGACTTTTTTAAATACCATTATATTCTTCCTATGGGCGCGGCTATTTGGTCTACCAGTATTAAAGAAATGGAGAATGTAGGCGTTGAATTTTTTGTTAAGTTTTTCTTTAATCATGGCCTTTTAGATGTAACAAACAGACCACAGTGGTATGTGGTACCAGGTGGCTCTCGTCAGTATATTAAGCCACTGATCAGAGGCTTTGCTGATAAAATTAAACTTAATACAGATATTAAATCTGTTACGCGTCAAAATGATGAAGTAACAATAGAGTTTGCCAATGGTGAATTAAGTAAATTTGATAAAGTAATATTTGCTTGTCATTCAGATCAGGCGCTTGCACTACTTGGTGATGCGACTGAGCAAGAAAAGTCAGTATTGGGTGCAATAGCTTACACTGAGAACTCAGTTGTGCTGCACACCGATACAAACCTTTTACCTGATAGAAAAGCGGCATGGGCAAGTTGGAACTACCTACTTAATAACAACACTGATAAAGCAGCTGTTGTTACTTACCAAATGAATATTTTGCAAGGCATACAGTCGGATACACAGTTTTGTGTAACGCTTAATCACCTTGAAGGAATAAGCCAAAGTAAAATTTTGCGCGAGTTTACTTATCATCACCCTGTATTTAACCAAGAGTCAATTGCTGCTCAAAAGCTTAAACACAGTATTGATGGACAAAACAATAGTTATTTTTGTGGTGCTTATTGGTACAATGGTTTTCATGAAGATGGCGTACACAGTGGTGTAGATGTAGCCAAGCAACTTGGGGTCGAATTTGACTAGTGCAGTGTATTTAGGCGATGTAAAACATCGCCGTTTTGCTGTTAAAGAACATCGTTTTAGTTACCCTTTGTATATGATGTGGGTAGATTTAAATAATCCTCAGCAACTAAATGGTGTGCATAAACACATAGGTACGTCAGGCTTAAAAGCGTTAAAATTTAATGAAGCTGATTATCTTAAAGACCCCTCAAAGCGTGCTAAACGACCTCTTATTGAGCGTGCGCATGATCAACTTACCAATTTAGGTATTACTGAAACCTTTACTCATGTTTATATGCTTGGGCAACTTCGTTGTTTTGGGGTGTATTTTAGCCCTGTTAATTTTTACTTCTTTGGCCACAACGACACTCGTTTTAAGTACATGATTGCTGAAGTGAGTAATACACCCTGGAACGAACGTCATTATTATTTAGTCCCTTTAGAAAAAAAAGTGAACTTTAAGAAGGTTTTTTCCGTATCACCTTTTATGAATCTAGATATGAACTATCATTGGCATGTTAAACAATCGCCTGATAAAACATTGATACACATTGAAAATAAGAAAAATGAAGAGTTATTATTTGATGCAACACTTCGCTTAAAACGTAAAGAACTCACTAACGAAGAGATTAATAAGTTGTTTAAACGTTTTCCGGCCATGACATGGTCTATTTTCAAAGGTATTTATTATCAAGCATTAAAGTTGTTTATAAAGCGAGTGCCTTTTTTAGGCCACTCAGGTAAGCCATAAAGCACATAGGTAGTCAGGACAATTAATAGGTATTTTAATGGATAAAGTGTCGAGCTTAAATTGCGAACAAAGCACAAATTGGTTAACTAATATATATAAAAAATTAGTAACTAAAGCCTTTTCATCAATCGAAACAGGTCAAATAGTGCTTATCGAAGGCAACGAAAGAACTGTTTTTGGTGATACGTTTTCTGATCTAAAAACAACCGTTACAGTTAATGATAAAGCTATGTATAAAGCATTTGCATTATCTGGGAGTGTTGGCGCTGGCGAAGCGTATATTTTGGGGCATTGGTCTTGTGACAACTTAACTTCATTCATTGAGATATTTGCTATAAACGAAAAGCAACTCGATGAGTTTGAAAAAAAATTCGCATTTTTTAGTAATATCGCACACCGATTTAATCACATAAAAAACAAAAATTCAGAATCGGGATCTAAGAAAAATATTGTTGCTCATTACGACTTAGGTAATGATTTGTACGAATCATTTTTAAGTAAAGAAATGCTTTATTCAAGTGCTGTATATCCTACAAAAGAAGCCACACTTGAAGAGGCTCAGCAATACAAGCTTAAACGCATTTGTGAGCAAGTTGAGCTTCAAAAAAATGATTCAGTAATTGAAATTGGTACAGGGTGGGGGGCATTTGCTATATATGCGGCCACACATTACGATTGCCATGTAACAACAACAACCATATCTGATGAGCAACATGATTATGTAGCTAACAAGATTGTTGAACTTGGTCTTGAAAGTAAAATAACATTACTCAAGCTCGATTACAGACTACTAAAAGGTAAATACGACAAGCTTGTTTCTATTGAAATGATAGAAGCAGTGGGTCATGATTATTTGCCGAGCTTTTTCACTCAGTGTGGTGAGCTCCTAAAAGACGATGGCGCCATGCTTATACAAGCAATTACTATTGGCGATCAGCGTTATAAGCACTACTTAAAAAATTCTGACTTTATCCAACAGTATATTTTTCCGGGTGGATGTTTGCCATCGCTTAACGAAATGAGTGAGCAGATTAAAAATAATACCGATATGGTTATTCATACTGTTAATGATATTGGCGCTCACTACGCACGAACATTAGCAGATTGGCGAACTCGTTTTATAAAAAGTTGGCCTGATTTAGACCGCTCTAAATTTGATGAACGCTTTTATCGTTTATGGTTATTTTATTTTGCTTATTGCGAAGGTGCGTTTAGAGCGAGAGCAACAAGTACGGTACATTTAATGGCGCGTAAACCTCGTTTTACTAGTGATAACGATGATATTGCGCTCGGTTACTAATTTTATTTTATTTCAAGCAGTGTGGTTTTTATCATTGCTGCTTGAAGCCAATTCGCTACTTTTTAGTGGCTTGATTATTGTTTTAATGTTTTGTTTGTCAAAGCAGAAAAAACAAGACTCCTTACTACTAATTAAAGCCCTACCTTTAGCACTATTGTTAGAATTTATAGCGGTAAAGTTAGGCTTGTTAGAATTTAAAGTTTATCCCTTCCCTCTATGGCTCGTCTTTTTATGGGCTGCATTATTACTTTCTTTAAATACCTCTATGGTTTTTTTGAGCAAATTAAAGCTTTGGCAGGCCTTTTTAGTATGCATGGCTTTTGCGCCAGCAAGTTATTGGGCTGGAGCACGCTTTGAAGTAATAAGTTTAGGGTTCCCTTTATGGCAATTCTGGCTCGTTTACGGCGCGCTTTGGTCTACAGTATTTACTGTTATTATTTTTATAAACCAAAAAATCAAGTTATTCATCAATCGCTGATCGTCCACAATTTCTATTTCGTAACATTACCCATTGACTCAAAGGGAGCTTATTTTGAAATTTTTACTAAAGGCAGTTACTTTTTATTTGCTTACAACTTCAATTGTTTTAGCTAACACACAATTTAATAAAGTAGGCGAAGCACGAATGGAGTATTTATTTTGGGATGTATATGACGCCGTGCTATTTACCCCTTCAGGTAATTACAGCGCAGAAACACATCCTGTTAAGTTTAAGCTTACCTATTTACGTGACTTTGACGCTAAAGAAATAGTAAAAGCAACAAATGAGCAGTGGGAACATCTTGGAAAAACAGGGCTGGCAGATAAATACGACAGTAAATTGTTGTCTATTTGGCCTGATATAAAAAAGGGTGACTCACTAACATTAGTGACAAATGAGCAAGGTATGAGCACTTTTTATCATAATGATGAAAAAATGGGTGAAATTGATGAACCTCAATTTTCGAGTGACTTTTTAGCTATTTGGCTTGATGAAAAAACTTCTGAGCCAAAATTACGAAAGCAATTATTAGGGAATTAATATGAACATATTAAACACGTTAAAAGCAGCTGTTATGAGCCTCTCGGCTCTACTTTTAATTAGCTGTTCGGCACCAAATGTTGAACATTATAAAAATACATCGCCAAATTTCGACTTTAAAACGTTTTTTAGCGGAAATTTGAAAGCCTATGGTGTTGTACAAGACTTTAAAGGCGAATTGACCCGAAAGCTTGTCGTAGATATGAATGCGACTTGGGACGGTAACCAGGGCGTTATTGAAGAAGACTTTGTTTATGATGATGGCGAAACCCAAAAGCGAATCTGGAAAATAACGTTAAATGAAGACAATAGTTTAACGGGGACAGCAGCTGATGTTATAGGTACAGCAAAAGGCAAAAGTGACGGCAGCGTATTTCATTGGAATTATGATGTAGAGCTTCCATACGATGGCAGTACTTTAGAAGTGAATTTTGACGATTGGATGTACCTGGTTACACAATCGCGCTTGATAAACCGCACATCTATTGTTAAGTTTGGAGTCGAGGTCGGGGAAGTGACCTTAGTTATCGAAAAAATATAGCTTATTTACCCAGTTGCTTAACTTGCGCCAAAATTGTACTCAAATTAAGTCTTTGTTAACCCAACACGCTGTATTCTACCGAGAATTATTTAAATTTTACTCATTTTTTAAGAATTTAAGCAAAAAATGCAATTTGCTGTTGCTAACTCTTTAAAAATGCATAAAGATAGGTTTTGCGAAGGCAAAATAATAACGAATAGGAATCTAACAATGAATAAAGCTCAATTAGTTGAAAAAATTGCTACTGATGCAGAAATCTCTAAAGCCGCTGCTACTCGTGCTCTTGACGCGTTTACAGGTGCTGTAACTTCTTCTTTAAAAGAAGGTGATTCAGTAGCATTAGTTGGTTTTGGTACTTTCTCAGTAAAAGAACGTGCAGCTCGCACTGGCCGTAACCCACAAACGGGTGCTGAGATCCAAATCGCAGCGGCAACTATCCCAAGCTTTAAAGCAGGTAAAGGTCTTAAAGACCAAGTAAACCCTTAATAGGTTTAACGAATTAAAATAAAAAAAGAGCTATTTAGCTCTTTTTTTTTATGTTTAATAAAGACATCAATTGATGCCTTTATATTATAAATTTATGCTTTTAAGGCTTTATCGCCTCGGCCAATGCCAACAGCACCAGAACGTACAACTTCAATAATATCGGTTTCATGGCGAAGTGTGTCTAAAAACGATTCTATTTTGTCTGTACTGCTCACTAGTTGCAGGCTATAGCTTTGTCGGCCCATATCTAAAATAACACCCTGAAACACATCAACTACGCGGGTAACCGCTGCACGAGTCGTCTCGTCTTGAGCAAATACCTTAACAAGCAATAACTCTCGCTCAATGTGACTCATTTCTGTTAAATCGATAATTTTAAGCACGTCGACTAATTTGTTAACTTGTTTTGTGATCTGCTCAACCACTCTGTCATCACCCATGGTGGTAATGGTAATACGTGATAACGACTGATCATCAGTTGTGCCAACAGTTAGGCTGTCAATGTTGTATGCACGTTGTGAAAAAAGCCCAACAATACGCGACAGTGCACCTGGTTCGTTTTCCAGTAAAATAGATAAAATACGACGCATTATGCTTTTACTCCTTTACGTAACCACATCTCATCAATGCCACCTAACTTGATTTGCATTGGGTATACATGTTCTTTCTCGTCTACAAGAATATCTAAAAAGACTAAACGATCGTTTATGCTCATAGCTTTATCGATTGCAGGTTGTAACTCATCAAGTGTGTTTACTTTAATACCCACATGCCCGTAGCTTTCAACCAACTTAACAAAATCAGGCAGCGAGTCCATGTAAGATGATGAATGACGACCGCCGTAAACCATATCTTGCCATTGGCGTACCATACCTAAAGAGCGGTTATTGAGTGATACAACTTTTACCGCTAGGTTGTACTGCAAGCAGGTAGATAGCTCTTGAATATTCATTTGAATAGAGCCATCACCCGTAATACATACAGATTCTTTATCAGGAAAGGCTAATTTTACGCCCATAGCAGCAGGTAAGCCAAAGCCCATAGTGCCTAGGCCGCCTGAATTTATCCACTGACGAGGATGCTTAAATGGGTAATATTGTGCTGCAAACATTTGGTGCTGACCAACGTCAGAACTTACGTAAGCATCGCCATTAGTGGCTTTATAAACAGCTTCAATAACGGCTTGTGGCTTAATTTTGTCGCCATCAGTGTTGTAGCTTAAACATTTTTGTTCACGCCAGCTGATAATCTGGCGCCACCAATCTTCTTGCGCGCTGCGATCTATTTTAATTGGGCTTTTATCAATACCCGTTTGTAGTTGTTCAAGTACGGTTGCTAAACAACCTACAACTGGTATGTGTGCTTTGATTGTTTTTGAAATTGAAGTTGGGTCAACATCAACATGAACAATTGTGGCATTTGGACAAAACTTTTTAACGTTATTAGTTACCCTGTCATCAAATCGTGCACCAAGCGCTAAAATCACATCGGCGTTTGCCATTGCTTTGTTAGCCTCAAGCGTACCGTGCATGCCTAGCATACCTACAAAGTTTGGATGTACACCTGATATGCCGCCAAGCCCCATTAGTGTATTGGTAATGGGTGCATTTAACGATTCAACTAGATGCGTTAATTGCTCTGACGTATTTGAAATAACAATACCACCGCCAGAATAGATAACCAGTTTTTTGGCCTCTAGAATAGTTGTTACCGCTTTACGAATTTGTTTTGAATGCCCTTTAGTATTAGGGCTGTATGTTCTTAGCTCTGTTGTTTTAGGAAATTCGTATTCAAACTTTATAGCAGGGTTAAGCATATCTTTAGGAAGCTCAACTACAACAGGTCCAGGACGACCTGTACTGGCTATGTAAAAGGCTTTAGCTAAGATTGTTGGGATTTCTTTAGCACTTCTACAGTTAAAGCTGTGTTTAACTATAGGGCGAGAACAGCCAACAATATCAGTTTCTTGGAATGCATCGTCACCAATTAAATTTGTAGGTACTTGGCCTGACAATACAACCATAGGAATTGAATCCATGTAGGCCGTTGCAATACCCGTTATACAGTTTGTAGCGCCAGGGCCTGAGGTTGCAAGTACAACACCAACGTCTCCAGTAGCACGAGCATAACCATCAGCCATATGTGTGGCAGCTTGTTCATGACGTACTAATATATGCTCAATATCATCTTGCTGAAAAAGTGCATCATATAAGTCTAAAACCGAACCACCGGGGTAGCCAAATATGTATTTTACCTTTAACTCTTTTAATGCCTGAACTACTAGTTCAGAGCCATTATATTCTTGTTTGCTCATCCTCATTCCTCTGTGCGCTTTTTTTATGCATAAAAAAACCCCCGCGTAGTGCGAGGGTTTTTAAAAAGCAGTATCACCTTTTAATACATCCCCGCTGGGCTTATAACTAAGACCAGTACGAGTACGACTAAAAGGTTAATTTGTGTGTTCATAGTTTTTACTCTACTTAGCAAAACACTGCTTTTAAATTAAAAATTCTGTATAGGTTTATTTTTAAGGGTTTTGAACCCTTATGTCAACCTTGAAAGTGGTTTTTTGCATTTTAAATTCGTTTTGTAGCTTTTTTTAATTTAAATCTTCAGAAATACTGTATTTAACTGAGTTAACTAGCAGAAATTATGCGTTTTAGGTTGTGTGTTTGATTTTAGTTATAAAAGAGTGTGACAGACCATTAACCTTTATTGCACATGTTAACTATATGTTTTTATCGCATGTTTAAATTTCTATTATTAGGTATGATTACTACATAATTATGTTTGAGGAAAAAACAGTGAAAAAAGTGACGTTAATTGCGCTTTTAACTACGCTATTAAGCCCTATGGTAGCGGCTAATAATTTAAGCCCGCATGATGTTGGTATAACTAACGAAGAACGTATTTTATATTGGCTTAAAAAAAGAGACCAAATATCCTCTAGTGAGTTAGATAGTTCATTTAAGTCATATATGAGTAACAAAGAAGTTGCCAATCACTCAATTAAAAATGGCTTTAGGCAATTTAAATCCTCCTCTACGGATTTTTCAAACACAAATAAACAACAAGCCGCTTTTTCAACGTCGCTAGTGCCTGATCAAAGCGTTAATGATGTAAAAGTGTTAGCTATCTTAATTGATTTTCCTGACCTCAAACATGACGATAATCGACTTGTAGAGCAAGACACAGACATGTTTTACGCTGATTATTCAACTGAACACTATCAGCAAATGCTTTTTAATACTCAAGGTTATGCGGGCCCTGATGGACAAAGCTTATCAACGGCTGCAGATTATTATAAAGCAGCATCTGGTAATAGCTTAAACTTTAACGGGCAGGTATATGGCTGGGTAACCGCTGATAGCAATGCAAAAATATATGGTGAACGCCAAGGCAGTACGCTTGATAAAAATGCGCCCGCTTTAGTCAAAGAGGCTGTGGAGAAGGCGGTTGCAAAGTTTAATATTAATTTAGCTGATTATGATTTAACTGATTTAGATGATGTTGATGGCGATGGCATCCTCAACGAGCCTAATGGAATTATTGATCATGTAATGATTTTTCATTCAAGTATTGGTGAGGAGTCAGGTGGCGGTTACCTAAGCACCGACGCTATTTGGTCGCACCGCTACTATGTATTTGATGAAAATAGTGGGCCGAGCGAGATTGCAGGCAGCAGTATTAAACTCTTTGGTTACACAATTAATCCAATTGATGCTGGGATTGGCGTGGTGGTACATGAGTTTGGGCATGACTTGGGATTATTAGATGAATACGACTTACAATCTAACACGGTAGGTGAGCCTGTTGCGTCTTGGTCAGTTATGTCGACAGGAAGTTGGGCAGGTTCGCCACGAGGTTCAGAGCCTGTTATGTTTAGTCCTTATGCGCTTGAATATTTACAAAATCGATACCAGGGTAATTGGGCTAATCAGCTCACGCTTGATATGGATGAGATAGATGCTAACGCACAGCAAACATTAATTAATACTGCGAGTACTTCACAACTACAAAGCCAAATAAAAATAACACTGCCATCTCGACTCGAAAAATTTAAAACGCCAGTAGAAGGCGATTTTCAATACTATTCAAATACGGGCGACAATGTTAGTAACAGCCTAGTTAATACAGTAACGCTACCAAACACAACTGAGGCACTTACTTTAAGCTTTATTGCTTATTACAGTATTGAGCGCGACTATGATTTAGTACAGGTAAAAGTAAATGGGGAGCCTATTGCTAGTAATTATACCCAAGCAATAAACCCATACTATGGTGACATTGGTCCGTATATATCAGGTGATTCATTTTTTAATAGTGATGCTAAGCAGCCTAACGGCTATTTAACTCATAAGTTTGATTTATCAGCTTATGCTGGGCAAATGATTGATCTAAAAATTGAATACATAACAGATGCGAACACACATTATTATGGTTTTGTTGTGGATGATATGCGTATTGAGCAAAGTGATACCTTAATTTGGCAAAATAATGCACAAGATCAAATTAACACCGAGTTTAATGGCTTTGAAAAAATAGGTAGTTACACATATGCATCGCCATCACATTACTATTTACAATTGCGTTCATACACAGGTGTTGACAGTAGTTTGCAAGCAGAGCAGTACTCACCGGGATTATTATTGTGGTATAGCAATGAATCTCAAGCCGATAACAACACGACAGAGCATCCAGGTAGTGGTTTTGCATTAGTGGTAGATGCTGATCAGCGCTCGATAAATAAAGGCAGTACGCAAACTCCGGCTGCTTCAGCAATTCAAATTCGTGATGCTGCTTTTAGTTTATATCCACAGCGAGCTGGGTTAGGTGATGATGATTTATCAGCTATTACAGAGTTTACTGATAAAACCGACTATAGTTTTTCAGCGCAACAGCCATCGGGCGTTGTGCTTCCACAGGTTGGCTTTGGGTTTAATATTATAAGCCAGTCAGCTGATAGTGAAGATATAGAAGTAGAGCTTAATTACGATGTTACTAAAGGTATTAATTTTACCAAAACAGGTTTAATCGTTAATTTTAATGTAGAAGGTTTTGCACTCACGCCAGCGGATAAATTCACGTGGAATTTTGACGATGGTAGCTCAAGCACAGAGTTAACGCCTACTCATGAATACCAAGACTATGGCACCTATAGCGTTGAGTTTATGGCAAGTAATGATACTTCACAGCAAGTAGCTGTAGCTCAAGTTACATTAGCTGAGCCATTATCTGTAAATGAAATTGAATATGAAATAAACCAAGGAATATTAACAGCTCAAGCTTCGTTTACAGGTGGAGTCGCACCGTATACTTATAATTGGCAGCTAGGGGATGGAAGTACTTTAACGACGCAATCGCTCACTTATAATTATTTATACTCTGGTGATTACCAAGTAACGCTTACAGTGACAGATAACGAAGGCACGGAGCAAACTAAAGCGGTTGATGTAACGGCAACTGTTCCGCTTAGCATAGACGCAAACGTTACAGTAAATGATTTAAGCGCTCAATTTAATGCGCAAGTAACCGGCGGCTTTAATAGTTATACTTACAGTTGGGATTTTGGTGATGGCAGTGCGGTATCAAACTTACAAAACCCAAGGCATACTTATCAAACTGACGGGGCATTTAGTGTAACGTTGAATGTTACTGACACTCAAACAAATGACACTTTTGCTAAAGAGTTATCTCTTACAGTGCAAAAGCAACAAAGTAGTTCGGGTTCAAGTGGCGGATCATTGGCAGGTTTATTAGGATTACTACTGTTAAGTTTATTTAGGTTTAATACTAACTATATAAGCAGGTTGGTATAAGCTTAATTAACAAATAAAAAAAAGCCCGCTAAATTAGCGGGCTATTTAAATTAATAACAAATATTAATTATAAACGGTCAATTACTGATTGAGTGAAATCAGTTGTACCGTGGCTGCCGCCTAAATCGCGAGTTGTACGGTCGCCTGATTTAATTACATCAGCAACAGCACTACGAATACGCTCTGCTGTATCGCCCATATCTAAATGCTCAAGCATTTGGATAGACGCTAAAATTACAGATGTTGGGTTAGCTAGGTTTTTACCAGCAATATCTGGTGCACTACCGTGTACAGCTTCAAAAATTGCAGCGTCTTCACCAATGTTAGCACCTGGAGCCATACCTAAACCGCCAACTAAACCAGCACAAAGGTCAGATAAAATATCACCAAATAAGTTAGTCGTAACAATTACGTCAAACTCTTCAGGTGTCATTACCAGTTTCATACACGTTGCATCAACAATCATTTCATTTGATTCAATTTGTGGGTAACGCTCAGCTACTTCACGTGCTACTTTTAAAAACAAACCAGATGTTGATTTTAAAATGTTAGCTTTATGAACAGCAGTTACTTTTTTACGACCTTCACGTACCGCTAGCTCATATGCAAAAGTTACGATTTTTTCTGCGCCTTCACGCGTAATTATCGATTTTGCTTCTGCTTCATTACCGTCTTCACTTACTATTTGGCCTGCACCTGAGTACATACCTTGCGTATTTTCACGAATAGTAATGATATCAATATCGTCGTAACGCGCTTTAGTGCCAACAAATGATTTAACAGGGCGTACGTTAGCGTATAAACCAAATTGCTTACGAAGTGTTACGTTAATAGACGTAAAACCTTCACCTACAGGCGTTGTTAATGGGCCTTTAAGAGTGATTTTGTTTCTAGCTATTGTATCAACCGTGTCTTGTGGAAGTAACTCACCTGTTTTTTCAAGTGCAGCTAGGCCAGCATCAACAAATTCATAATCAAAGTCGCAACCTGCGGCTTTTAATATTTCAAGTGCTGAGTCGATAATGCTCGGACCGATGCCGTCGCCTTTGATCACTGTGATGGTTTGTTTGGCCATTGACTTTTCCTTTAAAGAGTTTGATTTGCACATAAATTATTACCCTGAGAGAGTAATCGCTTGTTAGATCATTTATGTGAACGTGCTTGAAAATTTAAGGGCGCATTTATATCAACTTATCACCCATTTTGCTAGTTTATACAAGAAATACTGGGTATACACCAAAGTTATAATGGGTATAAAGACGTTAAATAGGGTCCCATAAATTAAATACTATTAAATAACGCGAGAGATTCTAATTTTTGATTAAAATCAGTTGGGTTTTGCCAATTTAGTATTTTCAGCTGTTCGTTTAATGTTTGCAGTTGCCACGCTGTTAGCGCAAGTTCTGGTTTAAAAACACTCTGTGCAACAATTTTAAGTGTGATCCAGAGTTTATGAGAATCAGTTAAGTGTTTTTTAGGTGTTTGCTCTGCTTCTAAAAGTGCCGTTGTCCATGGGTTGTCACTTAATAAATGAGTAAGCTGTTGCGTTAGTTGCTCGTTATTAATTGAATCCACACCAAAAAATGAGCAAATAGGGGCACTCAATGTTTTATTTGGTGTGTCGTCAATCAGCGTTTTACGAGAAAGCTGTGTACTGCATTGCGTTAATAAAAAATGAGCATAAGCATATAAAGGTAATGTAATGTGTTCAAACTGGTCATGTTTATTTTTACTAACTAATAAGGCCATTATTTTCACTAAGCCATTTAATCTGTTAGTAACGTAGGCTTGCAGAGGGTGTGGGGTGACATTAACTAATTGCTCAAAAACAACTCTTTGAATTATCGCAGGCGCATTATAATAACCGACCATCGATAAACTATGCTTTAAGTCTTTAGCGGCCTGATGCTCCTTATTATAAGGTTTTACTGCCTCACATAAATTAGCAACTACCTGAGGGTGAGCCGCCATTAGCTGGCTTAGCCCTTTATAGCTATATTCGTGCTGTGACTTAATATTACTTATTAGTTCAAGTAAAGACTGTGCTTTATCAACGTCAACCACACTTTTTGACTTAACATGTTCACTGTTAAACACTTTGAAGCTAATGGTTTTATCAGCGCAATGCCATTGTTTTGGGTTGTCGTTAAGCGTTGCTTTAACGCTAAACCAAGCCAATTTATTTGGATTAGCGGTACTAATTAAAATATGTTTTTGCTGCGCATCAGTCGCTAAATAAATCATGGTTTGCTCGGCATAAAAAACGCGGCTTCCCGGTAATAGTGGCCCCAAATGGGCTATAAGTGATTTGATTAGCTGCAGTGCAAACAAATTTGGTGTGCGAATGTACAAGTCAGTAAGTGCTTTAAATAAACTCATGTGTTTATTAGCCGTATTACTAGTAATGTTCATACTAATAATATTTGCTAAAGCAATTAGTGTTATGCCCCCATCGTAAAGCATTATTTTAGGAGCACTTACCAATGCTTGTTTATATTTACTTAACTTAGCTAATAATTGCGTAACGGGTTTGGCAGAATCGCCACTGGATAACATTACTTTAGCAGCTAACTGATGACGCATTTTCCATATGTTTTTATCAGAGTCTTGAAAAGGTGTTTGCTCACAGAGCTTGTTTAATTGCGCTCCAACACATAAATGCTCAATGAGTGAAGCCGCTATGTATAGCTCGCTTAGGGCATTGTTATAGTGTTGAGATTTACAAAGTGCAGCGGTTATTACACTCTGACTAACAACTAAGTTGGTGGCATAAGAATAATTAGGATTATAAAGTGTTAAACGAGCTTGTAATGCGAATGGCTGTTCGCTATAGAGCACTCTATATTGCTCAGCTAGCTTACTTGCCATGGGGTATAAGGCTGTCCATTTTTGTTTATTGTTATAATAGCTTAAAAACAGCTGCGTATTATTAAGCAGCTGCTCTAAAGTAGTTGAAACAGCTTCATCCATTAAACCTTCACCTAATTTTGTTCTTGATATTTATTATATGCACTAGGACCCCATAAAAATAGCTGCCCATTTTTAAATAATAACCCAGTACATTCATCCATAGTGGTTATACCGTCAGATGTTTTATGCTGTGTACGGTAAAAAACAATCTGAAATACCTGTTCACCATCTCGTTTGGCATAAGTAAGGTCGGGGCTGCCTAAATAATCAAGCACAGTATTTAGTGTTGTTGGCTGCTCAAGTGATAGTTTTTCGATATAACGTTTATTGAAAGCCTCTCGGTCTTGCCAAATCATAGCCTGAGGATCATCTTTATAAAAGGTGATCACCAACGCTGCTATCAATGCATATAGCCCTAAACCTAAGATTAAATATCGGATAAATTTTTTCAATATGGTTTACTCTAACTCCGGTAACTAATAAATAGTATACGTTTTGTAATGTTTAGAGGCTATTAACTTGCGATTAATTAAGCCTTAACTGCTTTAAACTAAAGCCTAAATTTATATCGGTGCGTAAACTAACCAAGTGCTTTGAGATTACGTACATATCCATATTAGCGGCTAACTTTGCTTTAATACTCGGGCTTAGAGACTCATCTTCGGCCGCATGCTCAATTGAATTATAGTTATTAACTATTTGCTGCGCAGACTTAGTGCCTATTCCTTTTACTCCCGGAATATCATTTGTTTTATCACCAGCCAAAGCCCAAAAATCAACGAGCTTATTTTGCTCAACACCAAAACGCTCTTTTATACTTGTCTCATCTAAATAGAGTTTTTTAAAATAATCATAAACTGTAATGTAGGGGCCTATATAGGGTAAAAAGCCTTTATCAGTAGAGGCAACAGTATTAGCTATTTGATTATTTGATGCCTTAAACGCAAGCGTTGCAATAATGTCATCGGCTTCATCGTTAATAGGCTCAAATACAACAATACCGGTTTCTTCTATTGCGGTTTTAAAGTGCTCTAAGGCATCTTTTAGCACTTGAGGCATTGGGGCACGGGAGTGTTTGTAGTCTTTATAAAAATGATAACGCCAGCTTTTGTCACCATCAAATACCGCAATCGCATGGGTTGCATTACTTGTATCTAAAAGCTTTTTACACGCATGAGCTACACGTGCACAGCACGTTTGTATCATTTGCTCATCACTGTGATGTTTTTGATTAGCGTCAACGGCGTAAATGCGCCTAATTAAATTAAGCGCATCAATAAGAAGTAAATGGGGTTTCAAACTATAAAACTCATGCTTTTATTTTGTAACACGGAATGTATTTGCTGCCAGGGAGTTTCATACGGCCTTGATCAACAAATGCTTGTAATAACGTATCCATATTTTCCATAAGGGCAGGCTCGCCACTTAAAATGTATGGACCGTTTTGCTTAATGGCTTTAACGCCTTCGTCTTTTACATTTCCAGCTACAATACCTGAAAAAGCTCTGCGTAAATTAGCCGCTAATAACTGCTTTGGTTGATCAAGATGTAAATCAAGACTTGCCATATTTTCGTGTGTTGGTGCAAAAGGTTGTTGAAAATCGTTATCGATTTTTAACGTCCAGTTAAAGTAGTAGGCATCGCCTTCACTTTTACGGTAATCACGAACATTGGCCATAGCCGATCTTAGCTTTTGCCCAACTAACTCAGGATTATCAATAATAACTTCAAACTTATCTAATGCTTCTTTACCAAGCGTCATTTCAACAAATTCACACAGCTCTTTAAAGTACGCTTCACTTTCTTTAGGGCCAGTTAAAATAACAGGCAAACATTGTTTGGTGTTATCTGGATGAAGTAATATCCCTAATAAATATAGCAATTCTTCAGCAGTACCTGCGCCTCCAGGAAAAATGATAATAGCGTGAGCTGTTCTTATAAAAGCTTCAAGGCGCTTTTCAATGTCAGGTAAAATAACTAATTCGTTAACAATAGGGTTTGGTGGCTCTGCAGCAATAATGCTTGGCTCTGTTAGGCCTAAGTAACGGTTATTGGTATTGCGCTGTTTTGCATGGCCAATAGTGGCACCTTTCATTGGGCCTTTCATGGCACCAGGGCCACAACCAGTACAAATATTTAATCCACGTAAGCCCAGTTCGTAACCTACTTGTTTTGTGTATTTATATTCAACTTCGTTTATTGAGTGTCCGCCCCAGCAAACAACCATACTTGGTTCGCTATTAACACGCAAAGCACCTGCATTTCTGAGCATATCGAACACCATATGAGTAATGGCTTTTTGCTCTTTTAAATCTTTTTCGTATTTTTGACAAATAAACAAAATATCGCGAATAACAGAAAATATATGCTCGTGAATTCCGGTAATTATTTCGCCATCAACAAATGCGGTTTCGGGTGGGTTTTCAAGCTCAATTTTAATACCTCGTTCGCGGCTTACTAAACGAATATCAAAATCTTTGTATTTGTCGTATATATCGCTACTTTCGTCGGTATGGCTACCTACATTAAGCACTGCTAGTACGCAGTTTCTAAATAACTTATAACGCTCACTAGCAGAAGATTGCTCTAATAAATCAACTTCTAATTGCGACAGTAAATCTAAAACCCCAGTTGGGTTTAACTGTATTAACATAGACGTTCTCCTTACTGCTAAATCGTAAAAAACTACTTGTCATAAAATCTATAATGGCTATGACATTATTTACTGGTACAAAGTCTATCTCGTCCTGAGTTTTTGGCCTCGTAAAGAGCATCATCTGCTCTATCAAATGCCTTTAACAGAGTATCGCCTTTTTTAAACTGAGTTGCACCTACCGAGATAGTGATCTCAATTTGTTTTTCTCTAAATTTAAAAGGTATATTTTTAATTACCTTTCTTACTTTATCCAGAGGTAATGTTGCGTTTTCTAGCGATACACCTGGCATTAACAATACAAATTCTTCACCGCCGTAACGCGCTATAAAATCGGACTTTCTTACCGATTTTTGCAACGCTTTTGATATAACCTGTAAGGTAATGTCACCTGCGGTGTGGCCAAATCTATCATTGATAGATTTAAAGTGGTCAACATCAATAACCGCAAGCGTAACATCTGATGGCTGCACATTAAACAAATGCATTTCGTGATTGTAACGTTCATCAAATGCAGCTCGGTTAGGCAGTTTTGTAAGCCCATCAAGTAAACTTTTAAAGCGCTGTTCGTTTAAGCGTTTTTTATACGTTGTTAACTTATCTTCTAAAGTAACAATTCGTTTGTTTATTTCACTAAAGCTAGTGCTAAGCATTTCTCTATCTTTTCGTTCTAACTTTTCTTTTGCTAGAAAATCTTCGCTTAGTGATTTTAATTCGTTATCTACGAGTTCTTTTAAAGATGAGATTGACGTTGCTTTTTGTGTTTGTTCGTTGAGGTTTTTAATTTTTAGTTCAATGCTTTTATTCAACGAATCAAACTCAATACTCATCGATTCTGAGTGTCTACTAGTAGAGACAATAGAATTATGTAGATCTTCGAGGGTTTGATTTAATGAAACTAAAAAGCTTTGTGCAGATTTGCGCTCTTTGCTAATGTTTTTTACTACGACTTCAATTATCTTTATCGCGACATCGAGTAATGCGTCGATTGTGTCACTTTCTGTAATATTATTTTTTATACTATTAATTTGTAGTGTAGCTTCTTCTTCAAGTATAAGTTCGTTAGCTAGCTCAAGTAGTTTTTTTGCACGAGCCTGTTTTACAGGGCCCTGATTATCGGCTTGAGGGTCTTGCTTAGTTAGCAATGCTTCATGATAAAAGAGAATAAGTTGATCAAGTAGCGGAATATAACCATGGGTTGATTGAACGTTATTAATCTCTTGATCGAGTAAATTTCTCAGGGCTCTGCGAGTATCGTCTGGTAAACCTTTAGTTTTTTGTAACTGTTTACCTGCATTTTGTACACTGTTGAATAAATCACGTTGCTGAGCTTGCTGAATCGATTCTTGATTTTTAAGTAATATCAAAGTTTCACTAACAAGGGGAGAGAGGTCTTCAAAGCTCATACCTTTATTGAGTGCACTTCTAAATTTAGCAAGGCGATTATCTAACTCAATATCAAGCCCTTTACAGCTTAGCGAAAGTTTAGCTGCAAAGTCGCACAAAATATCCACTTGATGTTTGCGTGCACTCTCAATAGCCATACGAGCATCAATTGCTTGTTTGAGTTTTTTATCTGTTGGATTAGATCTTTCAGACACCTAAGCGTACCGCCATCAAATTAATTTTATTATCTTCAGTTTACAACAAATTTTTATTATGTGTAGTTATCTAGTAAAAAACTTAGAAATTTTAATAAGCTACTACGTATAAACTCGTATACGGGGCAATTTGTCGTATTTAATTCACTTTTAAATAGGGGCTTGCTAGTCTTGCAGGCAATTAAGTTTCCACTAAGAGTCTCTATGAAAAAGTTATTAGCCCTATCTATTTTAGCTGCATGTTCAGCACCTGTATTTGCCGATGTAAATTATTCTTTAGAAATCTCACAACCACAACATCATTTAGGCGATGTAAGTGTTGAGTTTCCAAAAACAGCGCAAGCACATCTTGATATAAAACTTCCTGCATGGCGAACGGGTCGCTATGAAATGCTAAACCTTGCCAATGGTGTTCGTTATTTCAAAGCTAAAGATGAAGATGGCAAAGAGTTAAAATGGGAAAAAATTGACCATAGTACATGGCGTGTTCACCTTAATGAGCCAACAGAAGTTAATGTTGACTACCAGGTGTATGCAAATGAGCTTGGTAAGCGCGCTCGCCACATTGACGACAGCCATGCATTTATAGATGCATCAGGCTTTTTTATGTTTAGTGAATCATTCCGCCAAGAGCCAGTAACCGTTAATTTAGAGGTACCTAAAAAGTGGCGCTCTGTATCGGGTATGGATAATTTAAAAGGCAAAAATTCATTTAAAGCAGCAGATTACGACGTACTTGTTGATTCACCAATCGAAACGGGTATTAACCAACTACACACATTTGAAGTAGATGGCCGTGAATACGATTTAGTTATATGGGGCGATGGTAACTACGATGTAGAGCAAGTGCTTACCGATCTTAAAAAATTAGTTGCCACTGGTAATGTAATTTGGGATGGCTATCCGTATGAACGTTATGTATTTATGGTACATGCTACGTCGGGTGCTGGTGGTGCAACAGAGCATTTAAACTCAACAATTATTCAACGTCCACGCGATAGATTTGGTAGCCGCGAAGATTACCTAGCCTTTATTAGCACCGCTGCGCATGAGTTTGTTCATACATGGAATGTTAAAGCATACCGCCCTCAAGGTTTAGTGCCGTACGATTACACTAATATGAATTACTCTAAACTGCTTTGGATTGCAGAGGGTTCAACAAGTTATTTTGAAGATCATTTAATGGTTCGCTCTGGTATTGAAACCACAGATGAATTTTTTAAAGTGATGAGTAAAACCATTAATCGTCATTTACAAACACCGGGCCGTGAAGTGCAAAGCGCAAGCGAAACAAGCTTTGATAAATGGATTAACCAAGGTGGCGATCATGCACGTAATTACAGCACTAATATTTATTCAGAAGGTTCATTACTTTCATTAGTTTTAGATATCGACTTGCTAGAAAAAAGCCAAGGTAAAATAAGCTATCGCGACGTACACAAAGCACTTTATAACAATCATAAAATGCCAGCTGGTTTTACAGATATAGATGTACTTAATATCTTAAAAGATTTAACAGGGCGTGATTACTCAAGCTGGTGGCAAGAAAATGTTGAGTCGCCTGCAAGTATTAACTTTGACGACTTACTTACTAAAGTAGGCTTGAAATTTGAACGTCCTGAAAAAGCAAAAGCCCTTGCAAGCATTGATGCTACCGCTAAAAACACAGGCGAGTTACTTACGTTAAGTTACGTTCGCCGTGGTGGCAGTGCGTGGAAAGCAGGTTTAACTACCGATGATAAAATTGTCGCTATAAACAAACATCACGTAGGTAAAGATTTAAAAACCAGCTTAGAAACGTTTAAAAAAGGCGATAAAGTAACTATTGACTATCTTCGTCGCGATGCTCTTGAAAGCTTAACATTAGTATTATCAGAAGATTTTGATAAGCCTAAAAAAGTAGTTGCTAATAAAGAGGCAACGCCTGAGCAAAAAGCACTATTCAAAGCATGGATTGGCGTGGAACATCCAAATGATGTGGCAAAAAAATAAATTCAGTTTTTATAGCGTTTAAATATAGTTAACAATTATTAAAAAAGAGCTTCTGCTCTTTTTTTGTTTTGTATAATGGCGTATATAATGTACATGGAAATTTAATATTAAAATTAAATTTAATTATTATTTAGTATTTCTCTATTATTAAATAAAATTATTTATGGATATAGCCTCAAAATGAAATTAGATAACCCGACTTCAAACTTAACCCATCAATTTGTAATTAACGACTATTTGCATCAGTTATTTGATGCGGTAAATGTTATTTCTGTTCAAGGTTATGACAATGAACGTCGTGTTATTTATTGGAATGAAGGCAGTGAGCGACTTTATGGATATACCAAAGAAGAAGCCATAGGACAAAAAATAGAAGACCTTATAATTCCAGAGCCAATGTGTGAGTTAGTTATTAACGCACATAGTGATTGGGTAAAAAAAGATATAGAAATTCCAGCATCTGAAATTATCTTACAAGACAAAGATGGAAACAATGTATCGGTTTTTTCCAGCCATGTTATGTTTACAAATCAATATAATACAAAACAAATGTACTGTATTGATATTGATTTATCTGAGGTTAAAAAGGCACAAGCGGATGCGTCATTTAATGAGCATATGCTAAAAACTATTTTTGGAGCAATTCCTGACTTATTTTTCTTGATGGAAAACGATGGAACTATTATTGAGTATCATGCCAGTAATGAGACCGATCTCTATACCAAGCCAAAGCAATTTATTGGTAAAAGAATGGGTGATGTATTACCTGAGGACGTAGCCAAAAAATTTGAAACTTATATCAATCTTGTATTAGAAAAAGAGCAGATGATGAGCTTTAAATACGAGCTAGCTTTGCCCCATGGGCTCGTTTTTTTTGAAGCAAGAATAAATAAAATAACAGAACATAACCAGTTAATGGTTATTATTCGAGATATTACAGAACAGCATAAATCAGATGAAATAATTAGACATCAAGCGTATTACGATAGTCTAACTTTACTCCCAAATCGTTTTTTAGCACTTGATCGTTTGTCGCAATTACTTATTGAAGCACAAAGAAATAACGAGAAAGCGGCGGTACTGTTTTTGGATTTAGATGATTTTAAAAAAATAAATGACTCTTTAGGCCATGAAACAGGAGACAAACTTTTAATTGAATCAGCGCAAAGGCTGCAAGAGGCACTGCGAAAAGACGACACGGTAGGGCGCCTAGGTGGAGATGAGTTTATCGTATTACTACGAGGTATAACTGATCACCATGCAGCGCTAAAAATCACTGAAAAACTGGTCAATAACTTTAGAGCCCCTTTTAAGATTGAGGGTCGGGAACACATACTAACAGCGAGTATTGGTGTAGCCATATACCCAGAAAATGGTACAACCGTTGCTGATTTATTACGAAATGCTGACACTGCAATGTATCAAGCAAAATCATATGGTCGTAATACTTATTCATTTTTTACTAAAAAGATGAACGTAATTATTCAGCGCCGACTCGTAATAGAAGAGCAGATGCGTGGCGCCCTTGAGCGTAATGAATTCGAGTTATTCTACCAACCCCAATTTGACGCCAAAAATAAACACATCATTGGTGCAGAAGCGTTATTACGCTGGCATAACCCTGTGCTAGGTAATGTAACACCCGATGAGTTTATACCTATTGCCGAAAATACAGGATTAATTGTACCTATTGGTAAGTTTGTAATTAGCCAAGTATTACACTTTTTAAACACATGGCAAAGTACCTGTAAACGCCAACAAAAATACACCATGGCTGTTAACTTATCTCCTCGCCAATTTAGAGACGTAGGGTTGCTCAGTTTTATTCAAAACTCATTGAGTGAAGCAAACGTAAACCCCGAAAGTTTAGAGCTTGAAATAACTGAGGGAGTATTGATGAGTTGCCACACTAATGTTGTTGATATACTGACTGAAATTACTGCATTAGGCATTAACTTATCAATGGATGACTTTGGTACAGGTTATTCATCATTAAGTTATTTGAGAGAATACCCTTTTAATGTACTTAAAATAGATAGAAGTTTTATTGATGGTATTGTACTAAACAATGAAGATTGTAATCTCGTAAAGGCAATTATTGCTATGTCGCACAGCTTAGGACTGACAGTGGTAGCCGAAGGTGTAGAAACAAAAGAGCAGCATACTTTATTGAACGAATTGGGTTGTGATTTTATGCAAGGCTTCTATTTTAGTAAACCAATACCAGCAAAACAGTTTCTTGATTTTTCGATGAATTTTGATAAAAAGTAAGATTAAACACTCGATTGTAACAATTCATTGCACGGCTATTGACCTTATTGTCCCATCGCGAGTAACCTGTTATAGAAACAAATAAAAAGGATTCTATAATGCGTTTAAAACCTCTTGTAGCTACATTAGTAGCCACATTTTCTTTATCACTTTCAAGTAGTGCCTTAGCCGACGAAGGCATGTGGCAACCACACCAACTTCCAGAGTTAGAATCAATTTTAAAAGCCAAGGGGCTTGAAATTGATGTTGAATCTATTTCTAAATTAACCGAATTCCCAATGAATGCGGTAATTAGCCTAGGTGGTTGTACAGCATCGTTTGTATCGCCTAAAGGTTTAGTTGTGTCAAACCATCACTGTGTTTATGGCTCGGTACAATACAACTCAACGCCTGAAAACAATATCTTAGAAAATGGCTTTTTAGCTAAAAGTCCTGCTGAGGACTTACCAGCAGCGCCGGGTTCACGCGTATACGTCACAGAAACAGTTACTAATGTGACTGACAAAGTTAGTAAAGGTATTGAAGAACTAAGCGGTAAAGCACGCTACGACGCAATAGTAAAAAACGAAAAAGCGCTAGTAGCCCAGTGTGAAGCCGACGAAAGCTACCGTTGTAATGTGTATTCATTTCATGGTGGCTTAGAGTTTTACCTAATTAAGTCACTTGAAATTAAAGACGTACGTTTATCTTATGCACCGGCAATGGGCGTAGGTAAATACGGTGGCGATATAGATAACTGGATGTGGCCGCGCCACACAGGCGACTTTGGTTTTTACCGTGCTTATGTAGGCAAAGATGGAAAACCAGCTGAGTACAGCGAAGACAACGTACCTTACGTACCTGACTCTTACCTAAAAGTAAGTGCCAAAGGCGTGCAAGAAGGCGACTTTGTAATGGTTACAGGCTACCCAGGGCGTACTAACCGCTACCGTATAGCAACAGAGGTAGATAACGTATTTAACGACAGCTACCCTAAAGCACGCGTTCATAACTCAAAATACGTGTCGCTTATTGAAGAAAACTCAGAAGACGGCAGTAAAGCGCGTATTGCTTACGAAAGCACCATTGCAGGTTATAACAACTATATTAAAAACTATGGTTCGATGATCGAAAGCTTCAAAAAAGGCACTATGCTTGAGCGCAAAAAACAGTTTGAGCAAGAGTTAACACAATGGATCAATAGTGATGGTGAGCGTAAAGAGCAATACGGAAGCGTATTAGGTGAGCTATCTGAGCTAATTGCACAATCACAAGAGCACAGTGAACGCGACCGAATGTTAGGTTATGTACATCGCTCACAAATGATCAGCACAGCACGACGTTTATACCGCCTAGCTTACGAAAAACAAAAGCCAAATAGCGAACGTGAATCTGGTTATCAAGAACGTGATTTACCTCGCATTAAAGCGGGGCTTGAGCGTATGAGCCGCCGTTATGATAGCAAAGTAGATAAAGCTATTTTACTGCACTTTTTAGAGCTGTATGCAGCACTTCCAAAAGAAGAGCGTTTTAGCGAAGTTGATAACGTATTTAAAGTACAAAATGGGTTTGATAAAGCAACTCAAAGCGCGTTACTTGATAGCATGTATGAGCAGTCAAGACTCGATAATGCCACTGTTCGCAATTCATTATTTGAACAATCGTTTAGCCAGCTAAATCAAAGCCAAGACCCATTTGTGCAGTATGCTAAAGCCATATTTAAAGTAATGAAAGCACAGGAAGATAAATCAAAAGCACTTGCAGGTAAATTACAAGCAGCTCGCCCAGAGCTAATGAGCGCAATCATTGCGTTTAACAAAGCTAAAAACAAACCTGTATACGCCGATGCCAATAGCACATTACGAGTAACCTATGGCACCGTAGGTGGCTACTCACCTCAAGATGGCTTGGTAGCAACACCTTTTACCTCGCTTGAAGGGTTACTCGCTAAAAACACCGATGTTGACCCATTTAATGCACCTAAAAAGTTACAAGAGCAAATTAAAGCCAAGCTTTACGGTGATTACACGGGCGGCATGAATACAGTACCAGTAAACTTTTTATCAAATGTAGACACTACCGGTGGTAACTCAGGTTCGCCAACACTTAACGGCAAAGCAGAGCTTGTTGGTTTACTGTTTGACGGTGTTTACGAAAGTATTATTGGTGACTGGGATTACAACCCTGAGCTTAATCGCTCAATCCACGTTGATTCACGCTACATGCTGTGGGTAATGGATAAAGTAGATAATGCACAAAACTTATTAGACGAAATGACAATCGTAAAATAAGTAATTAGTGAGATAACAGAAGGGCGCTTACCGTAAAGGAAGCGCCTTTTTTATTAATCATAATGGGTTACGGTTTGTATACGTCAGTAGCATAACTTAGTTTTGCTAAGCACGCTTCTCTTCATCGCGAAGTGTTAAAACTTCGAAGCCCGTTTCTGTTACTAGAACGGTATGTTCCCACTGAGCAGAAAGTTTCTTGTCTTTTGTTACGACTGTCCATCCATCTTTTTTAGTTTTTACCTTCTTGGAACCTTGGTTGATCATAGGCTCTATAGTAAAGGTCATACCTGCTTCAAGCACTAACCCTGTATGAGGTTTACCATAATGCAAAACTTGCGGCTCTTCATGCATTTCTTTACCAATACCATGACCGCAATATTCACGTACTACACTATAACCAGAAGATTCAGCGTGCTTTTGAATAGCATAGCCAATATCACCAAGCGTTGCTTTTGGCTTTACCACCTTAATACCTTCCCACATAGCATCATAAGTCGTTTTAACCAATCGTTTGGCTTCTGAGCTTGTCGCTGCAAAAGTATACATTTTACTTGAATCACTGATATAACCATTTTTCTCTAAGGTAATATCAATATTTAAAATATCTTTGTTTTTTAATTTATAAATATTATTGGGTACACCATGGCACACTACGTCATTAACAGATGAGTTCAATGAATACCGATAGCCATATTGGCCTTTACTGGCAGGACGAGCATGTAACACATTGGTAATATAGCTTTCTACTTTAGTGTCTATATCTAACGTAGTTATGCCCTCGCAAATAAAATCATCAAGCATTTTAAATACCTGAGCTAAAAGCTTTCCTGAATCTCTCATGAGCTCAATTTCTGCATCAGTCTTTATTGTTGCTTTACTCATGCAAAAGATCCTGAATAGTAAGCTTTTCTTTTATGAGTTGTTTTTTAATTATTTCATGGTAGGTAAGTGTCGGATTTAACTCAGCAAGCATGCCTATTTTAATCCAAAACTCTGCTTGTGAATTGATAGATCTGGACATGATATTACTCGATTTTCTAATTTCTTCATGCAGCCCATCTGATATTTTCACTATTCCCATTGTATATACCGTATATGATTTATTATGTATCGTATATAATGAAAACATGGATGTCAACTTGGAGGTCTTACAATCAAAAGTGTATTTCTCGGCCACTTCACAAGAAAAATGATTAATAAGTAATACTTTATGTTTGCATTGAATTATATAAGCAATCCTTTTAAACTGCATTGGGGCAGCTGATAAATTTAATGGGTTATGATATGAGATTGAATGTGACAAGAAGTGCGACTAGTATTTTATATAGCGCTATTTTGTATTTTCACTGTATTATTTTTGCACTAGGAATGGTTGAATCTACTTTTTCTGGGTATGAATTAATGAAGGTGATAAGCCCCACGACGGCAATAATTTCACTGTTAATTGCAGGCGTTTTAGCAACCATAAAAAAAGTAAGTCTATATACAAAGAAGTATTGCATCGCAATAGCTACAGTTGCTGCATTGTGTTTTCTATTTATTCAGTTTTCTTTTTTATTTCATATGCAGGTTAATTTCGATCTGGGAAGCCTTGATAACAACCCATTTACTTTATCATTGTACGCCATTTTTATGTTTACTTGTTTTTCAGCAATTACTATCAAAGCTTTTCATAAAAATATAAAAATAAATGAAATGAAAAAAATAAAATTAGTCGTATTTATAGTTGTATTAATCGGTTCAACTGTGTGGCATCAGTCATCTTTGAATCTAGTCAGAACCCAAGATGCTAATGCAAGAGAAAAAATACACTTATTAGAAACAATGATAAACCGCTCTTTGGCTTCACAGAAAAAAGCTCTAGCTAGAATAAAGACTAGAGTAGAAAAAGTTAGTTTTGAAGATTTTATGCGTCTAATTAATATAGACTCAAAAAATTACATTAGTGATTATAATATAATCAAAGGTGTTTTAGTTCTTGATAATGAATTAAATTATATTTCAGGCGATAATTTTTCTAGCAGTTTTTACTTAAATGGAATGCTAGAAAAACCTACAATAAAATTATGGCTTAAAAGAGATATAGAGGAAGTCCAATTTGCAGCTAACTCATTAACTCTAGACTCCGATATACCAATTTTAATGTTTTTAGCCCCTGTTAAACTTGCGAATCAAAGTCGTTTTTATATATTAAATTTACTAGATATGAACTTATTATTAGAGAAAAGTTATTTAAAATATCTTAGTCGGTATGATACATATTTAGAATTAACTCCAAATGTATACTTTTCAGTAGACTATAAAAATAAAACTCAGTCTGATTTAAACAAGCTAACTAGCCGTTATAACCATTTTATCACTGAAAAAATAAATGTGATGGGTTTAGTTGAACATAATGTCTATACCTTTATCAATGACTATGAAGCAATACACATTGATACCATAATTGATCAATTAATATTATGGTTTACGTTTCTATTTATATTTATTTTTGTACTGGTAGCTGATTCATCAAGAGCCTTAGAGTTTAGTACAAAGCATGATGAATTAACTGGTTTACTGAGATTGAAAGCTTTGGAAGAAGAGTTTCTGCAGCTTAGCTCGGTTAGAGGATATAGTAATTTTGCAACTGTAATAGTTAAACTAGATTTTTATGAAGAGATACATAACTCTTTAGGTTATGAAATCAGTGATAAAATTCTGAAAAAAGCTTCTGAAAGAATAAGTATAAATGTTGACAACCGAGTATTAATTTCTAAGGGAATTAACGATAGCTTTGTTTTATATTTTACAGATACTACACCAGCTATCCTTGAGCAAAAAATTGAGGCTCTAATACTCGATTTATCTAAAGCGTACTGTATAGACACATTTGACTTCAATCTTACTGCAAGTGCTGGAGTGGTATTTTATCAAACCCCCGAATTATTTAATTTTAAGCTTAACCTTCAGCAAGCAAATATAGCCCTTGAAAAATCTACAGAGCTTGGAGGGAATCAAATACACTTTTATCAACAAATAATGGATGATAAACACAGCGAAAAAATTATTATCCGAAATAATTTACACACGGCTCTAAAGAACAACGAATTAGAAGTGTTCTACCAACCTATACATAACTTGAATGGGAACCAAATTGTAGGTGTTGAAGCGCTAGTTAGGTGGTGTTGTAACGGTGAATGGATCTCTCCGGCAAAATTTATCCCTGTAGCAGAAACTACGGGTCAAATAGTTCAAGTAGGTAAACAAGTTTTAAATCAAGTCCTTCACGATATAAAAAAACATTCGCAACTGCAAAATATAACCGTAGCAGTTAATTTTTCAACCAAGCAGATTATTAAAGACAATTTTTCTATCGACTTACTCCATTTACTTACTCAAAATAACATCACATATAAAAATTTCACTGTTGAAGTCACTGAGTCCTCCTTTCAAGAAAAGACATCTATAGAGAAAACATTACTTGAATTAATTAATTCAGGTTTGAATGTTGCTATAGACGATTTTGGGACTGGTTTTTCAAGTTTGTCATATCTTGCTAATCAGCCCGCGAACATTATTAAAATTGATCGAGAGTTTACTCTTGGAGCGGATAAAGATACGAAAGAACGAAAGCTTTTAGATACCATTATCAAAGTTTGTTATGACTTAGGCAAAAAAGTGGTAGTAGAGGGGGTAGAAGATGAAAAGCTAATTACACACTTATCTAGATATAAAGGTATTAGGATTCAAGGATACTTTTTCTCAAAGCCGCTTCCTGTTGACCAACTTATTGAATATATTCGAGCCATACAATACAAATAATATTAGTAATTTATGTTGTCCTCTAAAGTTTCTAATACATATTTCGATTAAGCTTGTTTTATTTAGTGCTTAATACTAATTCATTAAATATAACCTTAAAATAACTTACTACCTAATGGAAGAACACAGCCATATAAAGTTTTTTTATATGGCTTTTCTAAAAAGTTCAAAAGAACATAATCCTTGAACTCATAGCTATTAACCGCCTTAACTTAAATCAAATCACCTTAACACCCTTAAATATATTTCATGTACATTTTATAACCAAGAAGTGCTAGGTTAGTGGTAAATTAATTGAAGGAAATAATTATGAAATTAGAGTCATTAGCACTGCACCACGGTTACGAATCTGAGCCTACGACCAAATCGGCAGCCGTGCCTATTTATCACACTTCTTCTTATACATTTGACAACACGCAGCATGGCGCTGATTTATTCGATTTAAAAGTACCTGGAAATATTTACACCCGCATAATGAACCCAACTAATGCCGTACTTGAGCAACGTATTGCTGCAATGGAAGGGGGTATTGGTGGGCTAGCTGTTGCCTCTGGGATGGCCGCTATTACGTATGCTATTCAATGCTTGTGTGAAGTAGGCACTAATATTGTAAGTACCAGCCAAGTATATGGTGGCACGTATAACTTATTTGCACATACCTTACCTAGGCAAGGTATTGAAGCGCGCATGATTAAAGCCGATGACTTTACCGCGTTCGAGAATGCAATTGACGACAACACCCGCGCTGTTTTTTGTGAATCTATTGGTAATCCTGCAGGTAATATTGTTGATATTGAACGTTTAGCACGTATTGCACATAGCAAAGGTGTGCCGCTTATTGTTGATAATACCGTGGCTACGCCGTATTTATGCCGCCCATTTGAGCTGGGCGCCGATATAGTGGTTCACTCACTTACAAAGTATATAAACGGGCACGGTACTGCTATTGGCGGCATGATTGTCGACTCAGGAAAATTTGATTGGAAAGCGAATGCCACGCGTTTTGCAATGATGAACGAGCCCGATCCGTCGTATCACAATGTGGTTTATACCGAAGCTTTTGCTGAAGCTGCATTTATTGGTCGTTGTAGAGTAGTGCCACTTAGAAATACTGGCGCAGCGCTTGCCCCTAAAAACGCATCTGACATTTTAATCGGCCTTGAAACCTTAGGCTTAAGAATGGATCGCCACTGCGAAAATGCACAGCACTTGGCTGAGTATTTAGAAAATCATCCAAAAGTGCTTTGGGTTAACTACGCAGGGCTTGAATCAAGCCCGTATAACGAAATGAGTCAAAAAATTACCAGTGGCAAAGCATCGGGTATTTTAAGCTTTGGTATTGCTGGTGGCCTAGAAGCAGGCACTCGTTTTATTGATGCGCTAAACATGATTTTACGCTTAGTTAATATTGGCGATGCCAAGTCGCTTGCGTGTCATCCTGCGTCAACCACACACCGCCAATTAAATGATGAAGAGCTTGCTAATGCGGGCGTAAGCCGCGATTTAATTCGTTTATCGGTCGGTATTGAGAACATTGCTGACATAATTGCCGATGTAAGCCAAGCGCTCGATAAAGCATAGTTACCTCACTACCTTTCATAAAAAACTTTAAAGCATAAAAAGCGTTAGTTGAAAATAAACTATCGTTTTTTATGTTTTTCTAAAATCTATTAATAAGTATACCTCTTTATTTTATCTACCTTTTTTATAAAACCTTCCTAAGACTTTTATATTTCTACCGTTTGTTTTTTATTCACATGTCAATTTTGTATTGACACTAAGATTACTTACTACTACATTTGTAACAGTACCACTACAAGTGTAGTAATAGGAGCGACAATGAAACTTAGTGATTTTGAAATGGATATTATGCAGCTGCTCTGGCAGGAAGAACCCTGTACCGCGAGTCAACTACATAAGGTGCTTTTAGCTGATAAGCAAAAAGATAAAAAAGTAGCCTATACAACAGTTAAGACTATTGTAGATAGGTTAGAACACAAAGGAGCGATTGAGCGTTGTGGACATGAAGGGCGAGCTATTGTTTTTAGAACAATAGTTACTCAAGACACATTATCGGAGCAAGCTATGCCTAGTTTTATGCAACGATTTTTTAAAGGTAATTCTCGTAGTTTAATTGCCCACTTTATCAAAGAAGAAAAGCTAAATGATGAAGATATAGAATATTTACAAACGCTTTTAAAAAATAAGAAGTTAGATTAAAGGAGAGGGTAATGACGGATTATTTACTAACTTGCACACTTATTAGCTTATGTATTTTGCTTACAGTAAAAGGGCTTAAAAATGCCCCAGCACGATTAAACTTTTACATTTTAATGATTGCCTTGGCATGTTGGTTTGTCCCTTGGCAATACTTATCTCAGTTATCATTTTTTGAAGGATCAGAACGTTACACATTAAATGTGGCGCAAATTGTTCCCGATATAAAAGTATTAATACCAGATACCTTACACACAACGACTCCGAACACGCTACTAAGTAAGCAGAGTATGTGGGACTTTGTTCCATCAATGAGTAATATTTTTATTATTTTGCTTGTTAGTGGTTTTGGACTGTTTTTATTACGCGTGGGCTTATATGTAAAGCTTATAAAAAATTTATACATTAACTCAAAGCCAAGTCCTGAACTTAACCACATTAACAATCAGTATCCAATTAGACTAACAACCCATACAGAACCTGCTTTTGCTACCGGGTTAATAAAGCCTGTTATTTGGTTAGAGTCGACGATGACACACCGTAAAGAATTAGATTCAGTCATTCAACACGAGGTAACTCATTTACAACAAGGTGATATTTATTGGACGTGGCTTATTTGTTTTATAGAAAGCGTTTTTTGGTGGAATCCTATTTGCTTAAAGTTAACTGGTTTAGCAAAAGAGCAACTCGAACTTAGCTGTGATGAGTTGTGTATGCAAAAGCTAAAAGGTAAATACCAATTGGATTTAGCCAGTTTATTGCTACAAGAGCAAAGTGCTAAAAGCTCGCCTAACTTTTTTACCCCCCCACTTTTGAATATTGCTCATTCTAAGAGTTTTAATATTCAGAGGATCAAAATGTTAAACAAGGAAAAAACAATGAAAAGTAAATATTTGGTTATGGTTGCGGCGGCAATGTCTTTTAGTGCTTTAGCTGCAGCGCAAATTGTAGACGGTAGTTCAGATAACAAACAGCAAAGTAATAATACGTCTCAGGCTCCTGTTAAAAGTGAAGAATATAAACAACAACTTGCACAGCTTCTAAAAAGCGCTGCTGGGGCAAAAAGTGATAACCCTGAACTGTTAAGCCAAGCTGCGCAAGGCATTCAAGATTGGCACTTGAATAGAGACAAACTTACTGGTTTTGAAGAAGCTGAAATCAAACTACAAAGCTTTAGGCTGCTAAATCACGTTTACTCTAAACTTGAGCAATATGATGACATACTGAGTGCTTACGAAAAATGGTACGAGCCGGGCAGTAACCCGCCTTACTTTTTAAAAAATTCACTAGCAACGGCCTATATACAGCTAGGGCGTTATGAGCTTGCTGTTGCAGAGCTTGAAGATTTATCAAAACAGCTTGAAGGGAAGCTACATGTTGGCTCTGCTGATAACTTAGCACTGGCATACATTTACCTTGCTGATTACGATAAAGCATTAAAAACCCTAGAGCAGGTTGATGCAAAAGACAATGTATACGGAAATATCCTTAAATATTATGTTTATGATAAACAAAATAACCGTAAAAAGATGGATGAAATTAAAAGTAAAATTCCAGAAGTATTTGCAGTTACCCCCGCGTTATTACCACAAAGCGGCGTACCTGGTTCGCAATTGTTGAGATTGCTATAAGTTTTTAATTACGATGAGGCTCGGAGTATCTGAGCCTCTGTTTAATGTTATTGGTACAAATACAGATTTATTCATTAAAATAGGTCTAGGTTATTTAAATCTCTTGGGTAATCGCTTAGTGATAACCTAAATAAAAATGGCTAAAAGTAGTGATTTTTCACAATAGTTGGTATGTTACAAGTAACATTTTATTTAATTGTGTGTGATGAAAAAAAACAAACGTTCTTCTCTTCAAGATATTGCCGATGCGGTTGGTGTAACCAAAATGACGGTGAGTCGTTATTTACGTAATCCCGAAAAAGTATCAGAGTCTACTCGCACTAAAATTAGTGCAGCTATTGATACGCTAGGTTACATTGCAAATAAAGCCCCTGATTTACTCTCTAATGCTAAAAGCTACTCTATTGGTGTACTCGTTCCATCGTTAACGAATCACGTGTTTGCTCAAGTTATAAGAGGTATTGAAGATGTAACAGGGCCTGCAGGGTATCAAACAATGTTGGCCCATTATGGTTACAACCCTGAAATTGAAGAAAAACGGGTTGAGTATTTATTGTCGTACCACGTTGATGGTTTAATTTTATCAGAAACCACACACACAGACAGAACGCTAAAAATGATTGAAATGTCAGGCGTACCTGTGATTGAAATAATGGATACTCATCACTCTCCTATGCAACAAGCGGTTGGTTTTGATAACCTTAAAGCAGCTTTTGATATGACGACAGCACTTTTAAATAAAGGTTATCGCAATATTGTTTATATTGGAGCAAGGCTCGATGTACGAACACGCCTAAAATTTCAAGGTTATTCAGATGCTATGTTAGCTAAAGGCTTTACGCCTAAAAGTGTGATGACTGATCAAGCTTCATCTTACAGTTTAGGCGCTGAACTTTTACAAAAAGCGCGTGCCGAATACCCAAATACTGACTGTTTGTTTTGTACTAATGATGATTTAGCAATTGGGGCTATTTTTGAGTGCCAGCGAAACAATATTTTAGTGCCTAGCCAAATGGGGGTTGTGGGTTTTCATGGTCATGATATTGGCCAAGCAATGGTGCCTCAATTAGCAAGTGTGATCACCCCTCGTTATCAGATAGGTAATGTTGCGGGAAGAGAATTGTTGAGCCGGATTAATTCCGATTTGGATACTAGCATGAATTATAAGCAAGTAATTGATACTGGTTATATAGTTCATCTAGGTGAGAGTGTTTAAATACTCAAATTACATGAGCTTAATTACATGATCTTAATTACCTGAGCCTAAATAACAAAAGGCTCAGGTAATTTTTATATGTGTGATGATAACTCTACATACTGTAATTTTACAAAAACAGAGAAATAATCATAGCGACAAGTGCGCCAACAGTACCAATAATGGTTTCCATAACTGTCCATGTTTTAAGAGTTTGCATTTCGCTCAAACCGAGATAGCGACTCGCTAACCAAAATCCTGAGTCGTTTACATGAGAGAGCACAATAGAGCCCCCACCAATAGCGATGGTAACAGCGGCAAGCTGCGCTCCATCAAGGCCTAAAGGCTGAAGCATTGGAATAATTAAGCCACACGCTGTAAGCATAGCTACTGTCGCAGAGCCTTGAATGACCCGCACAGCGGCTGATAATACAAAAGCGAGTATTACAATCGGTAAGCCTGAGCCAGCTAAGTAATTACCCAGTGCCGTACCTACTCCTGAATCAACTAATACTTGTTTAAATACCCCACCGGCACCAGTGACAAGAATAATAATTCCCGCAGGTTGTAAGGCACTACCACAAATTTCCATGATTCTAGCATTAGGGACACCGCGCCTTGCGCCGAGCAAATAAAATGCCATTAGGCAGGCAACTAAAATTGCAGTAAATGGATGACCTATAAAGGCTAACCAATTATATAAATCAGAGTCTTTTTCAACAAAGCGACTACCAATAGTATTTAAACTAATCATAATTAATGGTAAAGCAATCAAACCTAATGCTAATCCAAAACTAGGCGTCCCTTTACCAACTCTTTGGTTATCGTCGATTTGTTCGTGCTGTGGGAGTTCTACATGAATAGATTTAGAAATAATAGAGCCCCAAATTGGACCTCCTATAATCATTGCCGGTATGGCAGCAATAAGGCCAAATAAAATCATATAACCATAGTCAGCGCCTAATTGAGAGGCAACCAAAATCGGCCCTGGCGCAGGAATAAGAAACGCCTGACAAGACGCTATTCCAGCAAGTAGCCCAATACCAATTTTAACAACGCTGCCACCGCCTTTTCTTACCACAGCAAAAACAATACCGATTAAAAGTACAACGGCTACATCAAAAAACAGGGGGAGGGCACAAATAAAGCCCGTAAAGGTAAGCGCCCAATTAGCGTTTTTTTCTCCAAAACGGTGTAAAAGTGTGTGGGCAATACGATCCAGCGCGCCGGTTTCTTCCATTACTTTGCCAAACATGGCGCCTAAAGCGACCACCACCGCTACAAAGCCTAGCGTTCCAGCCATTCCCTTTTGAATTGTACCGGCAATTATTTCAGGGCTCATTCCTGAGAGTAATCCTGTAATCATAGAAACAAGGATTAAAGAGACGACAGCATGTAGTCGTACTTTCATTACTAAGAAAAGCAATAAAAATATGGAGCCTGCCGCTGTTAGTATTAAAGATAGATCTGACATTTTTCCCTACTTATATTCAGTGTGAATTATGATGTTTAGTGTGTGTTTAACTTCACTTTCGTATTTGTTACCGGTAACATGTTACCCGTAACTCAATATAATATATACATTGAAAATAATTAATTATTAAATTAAGGCGAGGGTAAATACATGAGTAACACAAATGTAGGTCGTGTTTATATTGTAATGGGGGTTTCAAGCACAGGAAAGTCAAGTGTGGGTGATGCATTAGCAAAGCGCATTGGCGCTAAATTTATCGA
Source organism: Pseudoalteromonas sp. GW168-MNA-CIBAN-0100 (assembly GCF_040309225.1). Lineage (NCBI taxonomy): Bacteria > Pseudomonadati > Pseudomonadota > Gammaproteobacteria > Alteromonadales > Pseudoalteromonadaceae > Pseudoalteromonas > Pseudoalteromonas sp. GW168-MNA-CIBAN-0100. The sequence continues at coordinate 151,776 of NZ_JBEOOL010000001.1, forward strand.
CGGAGACGATTTACATCCCAAGGCTAATATATTAAAAATGTCATCTGGGCAGCCTTTAAACGATGCTGATCGTGTGCCTTGGCTAGAAAGAATACGTGATGCTGCATTTAGCATTGAAAAGAAAAATGAAATTGCGGTAATAGTCTGCTCTGCATTAAAAAAGAAATACCGAGAACAAATATGTGACGGAAATACAGGTATTACCTTTTTACATCTTTATGGTGATTTTGAACTGGTTAAAAGCCGTATGCAGGACAGAAAAGGACATTTTATGCCTGTTGATTTACTCAAAAGCCAATTTGAAGCGCTAGAAGTGCCAAAAGAAGATGAGCCCAATGTTATAAATATAGATATTAATAACTCATTCGAGCAAGTAGTCGAAAGCTGTATTAGCGCAACTAAAATGAATAGTCACAACAAGTTAAAAGTTTTTAGTTAACTGTTACTTTTAACATTTAGGGGCTTTATTTTTTATGAGTTAGCATCTGCTCGTGGTGTTTCTAAAATCGCTTTTTTTTCATCTTCAGATAATATTATCCAATCAAAAATTTCTTCGTTAGTACGCCCACAACCGGTGCAGTAACCGCTGCGCCTTTCGCATATTCCTAGGCAATCAGTTTTAAATTTAGATGGTTTTTTGTTTTGATTTAATTGGCGCATAATTATAGCCCTAACGGTGGTGCAATTTCAAAGCGAGTAGAAAACCCATTACCTTCTTGATTGGTAGAGAGTGTAATGACAGGGGTTTTAGTATTAAGTACAAATGTGCTGTAAATTGAACTTGCTGTTTCTTTTTGGCTTTCAAACCAACCTGTTGTGGTTAAGCATTGGCGTAATTGCTTAGCCAGTTTTTGATGAGACCTTACGGTTTGCGTTTGTGTATTAACAGGTGTTTGGCATTGGTAGCTTGCTTGCTCTGAATTATTTAAAGTAACCGTACAGGTTGCTCCAATAATATGAGTATTAGTACGCCATTTATTAGTAAACTGGTTATTTACTTTATCTGTTTTGATTGAATTAAAACCAGACTCATAACCATTTATTAGGTTATTTATGGTGCTGCATTCATCGAGTGTTACTGTGGTTTTTACAGACTGATTCGTTGTAGTAGTGGTTGCTGTAGTTGTAGTCTGATTAGTTTTGCTGGTACAGCCCGCTAAAATAAACGCGATAACTAAAATAAATGCGACAATAGAAGGAGTAATATAGTTTTTCATAGTTCACAGTAACCGATTAATTTAGCCACGCACTATATCACACGTGATTTACTGTAAAAATAAAAAGGCCCATAAGATATGAGCCTTTTTCAATTTGCTTTAGCAGGTGCTATTTATGGCGACCTTGCAAGCATTTAACTACATCTTCAAGGGCTAAGCCTTGGCGTTGTAGCAATACTGTAAGGTGATAAATTAAATCAGCAGACTCGTTTGTTAGCTCATCGTTATCGTGTTTCATAGCGGCAAGGGCAACTTCTACGCCTTCTTCACCTACTTTTTGACAACTACGGCTTAAGTCTTTTGCAAATAATGACGCTGTGTAGCTTTTTTCAGGGTCGTCGTTTTTACGCGCTACAATCACATCTTCTAACTGTGCTAAAAAGCTTAAACTTGGTTTTGCTTCATCACCAAAACAGCTTTGTGTGCCTAAGTGGCACGTTGGACCTTCTGGATTGGCAAGTACTAAAATTGAATCGTAGTCACAATCGGTATGCACAGATACTACGTTTAAGTAGTTTTCTGATGACTCACCTTTAGTCCATAAACGCGATTTTGAACGCGAGTAAAACGTCACTTTATTACTCTCAAGCGTAACGTTTAGTGCTTCGCTGTTCATAAAGCCTTGCATTAAAATAACACCCGAGCGGGCATCTTGAATAATAGCAGGGATCATTTCACTTTTAGCGAAATCGACTTGAGCTTGGTTTTGTTGTGTTACTTGCATAATCTTGCTGCCACTTGGTTATCTGTTAAAAATTGTTTTAGTTCGCCAATGTTAATCACATTTTTATGAAAAACGCTGGCGGCTAATGCACCATCTACTTTGCTTTGTTTAAATACATCAACAAAATCTTGCATGCTACCCGCACCGCCAGAGGCGATTAAAGGAATATCACACAGCTCGCGAATTTTACTCAGCTGCTCATTGTCGTAACCATTACGAACGCCATCTTGGTTCATACAGTTTAAAACAATTTCGCCAGCGCCTAAGTCTTGCACGCGCTGAACCCACTCTTGGGTTTTATAACGAGTACGGCTTGAGGCATTAGGATCGCCTGTAAGCTGATACACTAAGTATTCACCGGTTGTTTCATCGTAAAAGCTATCAATACCGACAACCACACACTGCTTGCCAAACTCATCGTGTAACTCTTTTATAAGCTCAGGACGGGCAATGGCTGGGCTGTTAATACTGATTTTGTCAGCGCCGCGCTCAAGCACGCGCGCTGCATCGGCTACCGATTTAATGCCACCCGCTACACAAAATGGAATATCGATATGGCGGGCAATATTTTCTACCCAATTCACATCGAGTAATCGTTTTTCAACGCTTGCACTGATCTCGTAAAATACCAGTTCGTCGGCACCGGCTTCACTGTACGCTTTAGCAAGTGTTAAAACATCGCCGACTATTTCATGGCCCTTAAATTTAACGCCTTTAACGACTTGGCCGTCTTTTACGTCTAAACAAGGAATTATGCGTTTTGATAACATGCGCTTACCTCGTTTTTAAAATTCTGGATTGTAATATGGTTATTATTACGTTTGTTATTGGTATAACTCATTAGAAGACACATAGACTGCACTTGATATGTTATATTTTTAATAAAAATGAATAGTTAATTTAATGAATGAATCTAAATGCATTACTATGCAATGAATTCTTGGCTCCACTATATAATAAAACTTGCGGTATGTTAATGGCAAAAGTTAGAACTAAAAGTGATAATTCATTCCGGAAAAACGCGCAATCTTGAAACCGTAGACTAAATTCATAAAATACTAAAAATTAGCGTGTTTCTTTAGAAAATCGATAGCAGTTTCGACCGGAATTTTTAGCCTCGTAAAGTGCTTGAAAAGTCTGTAATGTTGGCTGGAATTTTTTATAAATTGCATAGTCGCGATTTAATAATTGGCCATGACTTTTTACTAAGCATGGCCAATTTTTTTCGTTAGTATTAATTAGTTGTTTGTTCGCCTTGTTTAACGTTCATAAATATCGCGTAGAGCACGGGGATCACAATTAAAGTCAGTAGGGTGGCAAACAGTAGACCAAACACCAGTACCACTGACATCGATTGGAAAAACGCATCAAAGTATAGTGGTATTACCCCTAGTACGGTGGTGAGTGTGCCCATCATTACTGGCCTTACACGACTATTTGCCGAATCGATAATGGCCTCATAGCGTGGTTTTCCTTGGCGTATTTCCATATCCATTTGATCCACTAATACAATGGCATTTTTAATCAATAAACCAGAGAGTGATAACAAGCCTAGCAGTCCCATAAATTCTAATGGGATTTGTGTGGTTACCAGCCCAAAAACAACGCCAATTAACGCTAAGGGCACGACTAGCCAAATTATAATAGGTTGTTTTAATGCGTTAAACAGCACGATCACTATTAACACCATGGCTAAAAAACCAAGCGGAATGGTTGAGGCGAGCATTTCATTAGACTCTTTGGATTGACCATATTCGCCATCCCATTCTAGGCGGTAGCCTTGTGGTAGCTCAATGGCGTCTATTTTAGGTTTTACTCTATTAAACAACTCAGAAGCAAGCTCGCCTGGCAGCGGATCGGCCTGAGCTTTTATGGTCCATTCGCGGTCTTCGCGTTTTAATATGCCGTCGCGCCATACGGTTTTAAAGCCATTGGTGACTTGAGCAAGGGGCAGTGTTTCACCGGTTATATTGCTTTGCACTTGAATGTTACCAATATCGTTTATGTCTACGCGTTCTTTTTGTGGCGCTCTGACAATAATAGGAATGAGCTCTTCGCCTTCACGATATTGGCCAACGATTTGCCCTGAAAAGTTTTGTTGCAGTGCTTCGGCAACGGCTTTGCGCGTTACACCCGCGCGCTGTGCATTAATGGCAGAGTACTGTGGCTCAATAACACTAATGCGTTGTCGCCAGGTGTCTTTAATTGACAGCGCACCGCCATCTTCAATTAATACGGCTTTTGCTTTAGCTGCCAGCTCTCTTAGTACACTCGGATCGGGGCCTTTAAATGTGGCTTCTATTTTAGAGCCACCACCGGGGCCCATTACAAAGCGCCATACTTTGCCTTGCGCATCCACAAAGTTGTTATCGATGAAGTTTTGTACCCTAGGTAAGAGTTGATCTAGTTTTTTATAATCATCGACTTTAGCTAAAATTTGCCCGTAAGAGCTGTTGGGTGATTCGCTGCCATAAATAAGCATGTAACGTAATCCGCCGCCACCAATAAGAGTTTGTATGCCTTCAACGCCGTTTTGTTGTTTTACAAACGCTTCAAGTTTGAGCATGTCTTTTTTGGTTTTTTCAATATCGGTGCCTTGCGGTAACCAAAAATCAACCACCATTTGCGGCGTGGTAGAAGCTGGGAAAAATCCTGATTTTACAAATTGAAAACCCCACATAGACACACTAAACATGGCAACCACGACAGTAACCGTTAACCAGCGATGATGAAGCGCCGACACCACAACCGATTGATACAACGCCATAAGTTTATTAGGTTTTACTGATGCTGAGGTATCGGTATCTTGTTCTTTAAATAAGCAATAACAAAACAGGGGCGTTAGGGTAATGGCAAATAACCAGCTGTATAACAAAGAGATTAAAATAACCCAAAATAAATGACCGGTAAATTCAGCTGTATCGCCCGGTGCGAGGCCAATAGGTGCAAAGGCAACAATGCCGACTAATGTGCCGCCAAGTAGTGGCCATTTAGTTTGTTTTACAACTTCACTGGCAATGTCTAACTTTTTACGCCCTTGTTGTGTGCCTACCAAAATTCCTTCTGTCACCACAATCGCATTATCAACCATCATACCGAGGGCAATAATAAGCGCACCTAAGGAAATACGGTGCATGGGTATACCGCTAAAGTCCATGGTAGCAAGGGTCGCAAAAATAGTTAGCAGTAACACGGCACCAATAATAACCCCAGAGCGTAACCCCATAAATAGCAGCAGCGTGACCATGACAATCACCAGCGCCACTAATACATTAACCACAAAGTTATCGACAGAGTCTTGTACCACTTTTCCTTGGTGATAAAACTCATGCACGCTGATGCCAAGCGGTCTTAGGTTTTCAGTTTGCTTTACTTTGTCATCAACGCGGTCAAATACTTTTACCACATTAGCGCCTAATACACTGGCAACTCCCAGTGATATGGCAGGCTTGGAGTTGTAGCGCACTAACTTGGTTGCTGGGCTTTGAAAACCGCGGTATACATTGGCAATATCTTTTAGGTAAATGGTTTTACCTTTAGCACTGGCACTTACCAGTAGGTTTTTAATGGTATCAACGGAGTTTATTTCCCCGGTGGGATCAATAAAAATACGTTGATCGCCAATTTGGGTATTACCTGCACTCAATACGGCGTTTTGTTCATCCAAAATACCGTAAATGTTATTAATAGACACGCCTAAAGAAGCTAACTCTTCTCGGGCTATTTCTACAAATATCCCCTCTTGTTGTACGCCCGTCATGGCAACTTTTGCTACACCGTCTACTTGTAAAATGTCACTTTGTAGCGTTTTAGCATAGGCATGCAGTTCATCGGGGGAGTAACCTTCGGCAGTAATTAAATAACTCAAGCCATATACATCGCCATAATCATCAAACACTTTGGGGGTCCCTGTACCAGGAGGAAGTGTTGGGCGAGTATCGTTAATTTTGTTTCTGAGTTTAGTCCAAATAACTTGTAGCTCAGATTTGGTTGGCGAAAATTCTGATTTAATTTCTACTTTAATTTCAGATAAGCCCGTTGATGAGGTCGACGATATAGTATCGACTTCTTGTAACTCTTGAATGGCACGCTCAAGCGGCTCGGTCACTTCTTTAGCAACCTCAAGCGGGCTCGCGCCTGAATAAGAAACAAATACTTGTGCGGTGCGAATTATAAATTCGGGGTCTTCAAACCGAGCCATGTTTTTGTATGACGAAAAACCAAAGCCAAGCGTTAAAATGATGAGTATAGTGCTAATTAATTTATTATTTATTGTCCACTTTGCTAAATCCATTACTGCGCTCCTATGCTTTAGTCCAAGGACGTACTTTCATACCCTCAGTCACATAGTTTGCACCTGCACCTACAATCACATCACCTGCTTTTAACCCCGCAGTAATAATCAGTTGTTCGCCAATACCTTGTTCAATAGTGACGAGTGTTTTTGATACTTGCATTGTTTGTTGGTCAACAGTCCATACAAAATGCTGGCCGTTTTCTTCAAAAATGGCAAAGGTAGGTACCGCCAGTCGTGTAGCAGTTGAACTCGTTTGACGCTCTATTTTTAGGCTGGCATTCATGCCAGGTAATATATTAAGGTTATTGGGCACAGCAAACGAAAAGCGTACTTCATAGGTTTGACTGGCAGAATCGGCTTCTAAATTGGCACGTCTAAATGTGGCAGCAATAGGGGGAGCCGATACATCTTGTAAAATAACAGTCGCTGAATTGTTTTGTTTAGAATCAACCGTAGCCACAACTGAAGCGGGAATATTTACAACCGCTTCCATTTCACCTTTACCAAAAAGGGTAACTACATGTTGCCCAGCACTGATGTTTTCAAGCTGCTTTACCGGAACTTCTGCAACAATGGCATCATAAGGAGCAACAATAGTGCTATCCGTTAAGGCTTTTTGCGCTGAGTCATACTGTGATTCGGCTACTTCTTTTTTAGATTTTAGTTGCTCTATATCTCGCTGTGAAATAACCCCATCTTTTGCAAGCTGTAAACCACGTTGATAGTCATTGTCGGCCGTTTCAAACTGTACCTTGCTTGATTTAACTTCATTAACAAAATTACGTTGCTCCAATGCGGCTATTACGTCTCCTTTTTTTACGTTTTGCGCGGCAATAACGTTGAGCTTTTCTAGTTTACCACTGACCTGAAAGGCCAGTTTTGAGCTGTTTATTGTATCTATAGTGGCAGGGTAGGTGAGTGTTTTTGATTGAGACCCATCATCAATGGTTATTAACTTAACAGGACGAGGCTTTTTTTGTTTTTGAGTGCTGACTTCGCTATCTGAACAACCGGCTAACAAAAACAGTAGCGCAATACTAATAAAATTAAATTTAGTAAAACATCGTTTATTGATCATCTTGCTTACCTTAAATAAAAAGTGCGGTGTTAATCGTTGGCATTTTTGTGTGGTTTAAAATTATAAAATGCGTAAATGTGTTTATTTTCGAATTTACCTGTAATGCTGTTTATTAAGCTATAACTACTTACTACTTGAAAAAAGCAGTAGATAACTAGTGAGTAATAAATAATATTTTAATTTCAACAGTTTATTATTGCTGTACGGTTTTGTTTTAATTTGTGTGATTTTGTAGAACGTAATAAATCAGCACCCCAATGCTTGCTTTGTATCAACATTAGTATAATTAACAATCGGTTTTTTTAAAGCGCAGCTTATAAAGATTATATTTTTGGAATTTAAAATACTTAAAGTGGGATTTTTATTAATTGAATTGAAATATTAATTGCTTGGGGTCGGTCTTGTGAGTGTCGTGTCGGTATAACTAAATAAAAGCTATCCGATCTAAAGCATATCTCAGTAATGGTTAGCCATTAATTTAAAGACGTAATTAAAACTATGAAAAATTCCAAACATAATCATCATGAAAATAATCATACGAGGTCTAATCCTACCATGAGTAAAAAAATCACCTTAATTGCAATAATCACTTTATTTGCACTGACGATTTTATATTTTACCGACGCTTTTAACAGCGATGCGGTTACTGCGCAGCGTTTTGTTAATTTACAACAAGGTGATCAAGCCCATGCGGGTTTTCGTCGTGCTCACGCTAAAGGTATTTGTTTAGCGGGGTCTTTTGAGTCTACCGGTGAGCTTGCTATATATTCACAAGCCAAGGTATTTGATTTAGGCGCCACTCCTTTTGTTGGCCGTTTTTCTATTGCAGGGAATAACCCAACCGCGCCTGATTTAAAAGCACCGGTGCGCAGTTTAGCGTTTTCTATAACTACCGATGATAACCAAGAATGGCGCGTGGCAATGAATACGCCTCCAGTTATGGCTGTAGCGACGCCAGATGCGTTTTTTAAACAGTTACAAGCGCTATCCCCTGATCCGGTAACCAAAAAACGCAGCCCTGAAAAAATTAAAGCCTTTTTTGCTGCGCATCCAGAAAGTGCCGCATTTAATAACTGGAAAGCCAGTTACAAACCAACCAGCAGTTTTGCCACTGAGCAATACCACAGCATTAACGCTTTTTATTTGGTTGATGAACACGGTAAAAAGCACGCCGTACGCTGGATTGCTAAACCACAATTAAATGATGAAAACATTCAACCACTTAATAATGATTCAGTCGATGCATTGCAGCTACAACTTAAAGATCAAGTAGCACAAGCCCCCGTTAAATTCGACATGCTGTTTAGCTTTGCAACCGCTGAAGATGATGAAAATAACCCAACTGTTTTATGGCCACAATCACGCAAAACAATTAACGCAGGCACATTAGTTATCTCAAGCCTTCAGGCGCAAGAAGGAGGCGTGTGTGCTGATATGAACTTTGATCCCTTGGTACTTCCTACAGGGATAGAGCCAAGCGCCGATCCTATATTACGTGCCCGTGGCGCGGCTTATGCTGAGTCATTTCGTCGTCGTGCTAAAGAAGTACTTTTAAATAATTAATAACAGGAAATATCGAATGAAAACAATTAATAAATACTCAGCGTCGAGTATGCTTATTCACTGGGCGATGGCATTAATCATACTTTCTATGTTATTTCTTGGTCTGTCGATGGTGCAAAGTTTAGCGGTTTGGCAAGTAGAGGCCATTGCGCTGCATAAGTCGTTTGGTGTTTTAGCGTTAGTGTTAGTTGCTATTAGATTAATCAATAAACTAGTCACCACCAGCCCTGCATTACCACCCAGTGTGCCTAAAGCTCAGGCATTAGCAGCGCATTTAACCCAAGTGGGTTTATATGCATCTATGATTTTAATGCCGATTTCAGGCTGGTTAATGCAAAGCGCTGATGGCCGCCATGTGAGCTTTTTTGGTTTATTTACTTTGCCTAGCCTAGTAAGTAAAGATATTGAACTATATGCTTTTTTCCGTGAAGCACATGGGTTTATTGCTTATGCATTTTTATTGTTTATTTTTATGCATGTTAGTGCCGCGCTTTACCATGGTTTAATAAAGCAAGATGGCGTATTAGGCTCTATGTTGCCGGGTAAGCATAAATAAACTGATTGTTTTATACAAAAAAGGCACAGATGCGCTCGCACCTGTGCCTTTTTTGATTTAGCTGCTTAGACCTATCTGTTTAGCTTAATTTAAGCGCCTCTTCTACGCTAAAGGCACCATCTAATAAAGATTTACCCAAAATTACGCCGCCCACACCAAGTTCGTTTAGCTTTTTAATATCATCCAACGAACTCACACCACCTGAGGCTTGTACTTTAATATCAGCGTTGTGCTTTACTAGGTCTTCGTATAGTTCAAATGAAGGGCCTGTCATGGTGCCGTCTTTACTGATGTCCGTGCATAAAAAATCAATAATGCCCAGCTCAACATAAAAATCAATAAGTTCAAATAGCCCAAACTCAGATTCATTTAACCAACCATGGGTTGCAGGCGCCCAACCGGACTCTGTTTTATTAACATCAAGGGCAATTACAAAGTGCTCAGCGCCAAACTTTTCAATCCAAGCTTTAACCTGTTCACGCTTTTCAACTGCCATAGAACCAATAACCACTTGGTTTGCACCGGCTTTTAGCCAATCGCTCACGTCTTGCTCTGAGCGAATACCGCCGCCCACTTGGTACGGTACGTTAAGTGCTTTGGTTGCAGCTTGAATATGTTTCCACTGCTTTTTACTTGGATCGCGTGCACCTTCTAAATCAACAAGGTGTAGTTTACCTGCGCCGCTGTCGGCGTATTCTTTTAAACGCGCGCCAAGTTCGAAAGGGTAAAACTGTGCTGTGTCGTATTTACCTTGGTACAAGCGCACAATTTGATTTTGTAATACGTCTAATGCTGGAATAATCACAAATAATCTCTTTTTTGTTAGTTAATGGGCAGCTTATAACTGCCAATCTAGAAAGTTTTGTAATAAACGGGTGCCTACTTTCGCGCTTCGCTCTGGGTGAAATTGCATACCGGCATAGTTATCTTTAGCGACAATGGCTGAGAAAGTTTGCCCGTATTCACTACTGACTAAAGTGGCATCGTTAACGGTGTGCGCAAAGCTGTGCACATAATAAACCTGATCGTCTTTATGTAAGCCTTTGGTTAGTGGGTGCGCTTGTTGGATAGATAAGTTATTCCACCCCATATGCGGTGACGTTAAACTACCTACATCCAGTGCTTTTACTAGGCCTGGTATTTTACCTAAGCATTGCACGTTGCCTTCTTCGGTGCTTTCGCACAGCAACTGCATCCCTAAACAAATCCCCATTAGCGGGCGTTGATACTCGTTAATAGCTTGCTGCCAACCATTATCGACTAGGCGTTTCATAGCAACCGACGCGTGACCTACACCTGGCAATATAGCGCGCTCAAAACCCGCTAATTGCTCTGGTGATGTAATTACTGTTGGCGTTTGCCCTAAGCGTTCAAACGCAAAACGTACTGAATTTATATTGGCACAACCGGTATTAATTATGGCAATCATAAACATCCCTTAGAGCTGGCTGTTTGTTGGGTCGTATCTTGTGCTACTGCCATACGAAGGGCGCGTGAAAACGCTTTAAATAAGCCTTCTACTTGGTGATGACAGTTACCGTCGCTTACCGATAAAATAAGGCTAATGGCGGCGTTATCACTTAAGCTTTTGAAAAAGTGCTCAACCATTTGTACGTCTAAATCACCGGCTTTTTCGCGGCTAAAGTTAGCGTTTAATACAAATGATGCACGACCCGATAAATCAATTTGTGCTTCAGCTTTACATTCATCCATAGGAAGAGCAAAACCATAGCGCGCAATTTGCGATTTAGTGCCAAGCGCTTGTTTAAGTGCGACACCAAGAGCAATACCAATGTCTTCAACCAGGTGGTGCTCGTCTATGTGTAAATCGCCTTTGGCTTTAATGTTTAAACCAATGTTTGCGTGCGTGCGAATTTGATCAAGCATGTGATCAAAAAAGCCAAGACCGGTGTCTATGCTGCCATTCTTAGTTTGATCTAAGTTTATTGCCACATCAATTTGGGTTTCTTTGGTATTGCGTGTAACACGACCTTCGCGGTTTGCGGTGGTCAATTTAGTTACTATGGCACTCCAATCGCCATCGTATAAAATACCTTCACAACATAGATTTTGAGCAAGACCAATATCAGTTTCACGGTCGCCAATAACAAAAGAGCGCGCTAAGTCTACTTTGCCTGAGCGCATAAGCTCGGTAAGTAAGCCTGTTTTAGGTTTACGGCAATCGCAGTTTTGCTCGTTAAAGTGAGGGCAAATTAATACTTCGTCAAAGCTAATGCCTTGGCTTTGCATTATGTCCATCATTTTGTCTTGTGCTATATCAAAATCAGCAATAGGGAAGCTATCTGTGCCCAAACCATCTTGGTTAGATACCATAACTAAACGGTAACCTGCAGCTTGTAATTGTAATAACGCAGGGATAACGCCAGGTAAAAATGCTAGCTTTTCAAGGCTATCTACCTGTTTGTCGGTAATTGGCTCTTCAATGATAGTGCCGTCGCGGTCGATAAATAAATAGGGGTTACTCATGATACTTCGTTTCCTGCTAAAGATGCTGTGGAAGCTGGCGTTTGTAAGCCATCTAACCAAATTTTTACTTGTTCAAGTTCTTGTTCACTACCAATTGAAATTCGTAGCCAGTCGTCTTCACCGTATAGCGTAAAAGCGCGCATAACCAAACCTTGCTCAAGTGCAATTTTAAAGTAGTTTTTATCGGCTAATTTTAAAGTAACAAAGTTACCTTCACCAGTGAGAATTTTTAATGCAGCAGGGGAGGCGTTTAGCCAATCCACTAATTTAGCTTTTAAGCTATTTAAAATAGTAACTTGGCGGCGCATTGATGTAATTGCATCAGGTGCAATTGCTTGCGCTGCAATACTTGCTACTACGCCCGATACCGGATACGGCGCAATGACTTTACGAATTGGCGCAAGAGTTGCTGCTTGTGCAAGGGTAAAGCCTGTTCTAAGGCCCGCTAGCGCAAAGGCTTTAGAAAGCGTACGCAATACGACTACATTACTAAACTCATTAATAAGCTTAGTCGCGCTTTGCTCTGGGCAAAACTCTATATAGGCTTCATCAACAATAACTAATGCAGAACCCGCAAGTGCTGTAGCAATCGCTTTTACTTTATCAAGTGGTGTTAGGCTGCCCGTTGGATTATTTGGGTTACAAATAAATACTAGTTTTGAGCTGCCAACAGCTGCAACTATTTCGTCAGCACTGCCACTTAATAATAATTCTTGGGTAAGCGCGTTAATACCAACGTTGTGTGTATCGGCGGTAACTTTGTACATACCGTAGGTTGGTAAAAATAGCGCAATACTATCTTTAGCTGGCTCACAGTATGTGCGCACTAAAAGCTCAATGCCTTCATCTGCGCCGCGCGTCATTAATATATTTTCGCTTTCAAGCTCTGTATAAGCGGCGTACCTGTCAATAACCAGTTGCGGTTGTGGATCGGGGTAGCGATTTAAATCCTCAATACTCAGTTCAAGATTTCTAGCATACGGGCTTTCGTTAGCATTTAGCCACGTAGTACCGGTTAGCTTTTCACTTTTTGCAGAGCTGTATGCAGCAAGGGCTGCAATATTTTTAGGTAATAAGCTAGACGCTTGTGCGCTCTCATTGCTCATTTTTAATTGCCTCTAAACGAATTGAAACCGCATTAGCGTGGGCATCAAGGCCTTCTGCATCTGCAAGTGGTAAAATAGCTTTTGAAAGCTGCGTTAAACCACTTTTAGTAATTGTTTGCACTGTGTATGTACGAAAAAAATCAAGTAAGTTTAAGCTCGAGTAAGTTGCACTATAACCATATGTTGGTAACACGTGGTTAGTACCCGATGCGTAATCGCCTGCAGATTCTGGCGTGTAGTCACCTACAAATACTGAGCCTGCGTTTTTAACTTTATCTAGGTAAGGTGTTGCATCGCCTAGTTGTAAAATTAAGTGCTCTGGTCCGTACTGCGCAGATACATCAAATGCTTGCTCAATTGAATCAACTAAAATAAGTGAAGAATTAGCGAGCGCTTGCTCGGCTGTTTCTTTGCGGCTCAAATTAGCCAGCTGGCGTGTAAGTGCCTGCTGAGTTTGTTCTATAATACTCTCACTGTTACATAATAAAATAACTTGCGAGTCTGCGCCGTGCTCTGCTTGTGAGAGTAAATCGGCGGCTATAAATTCTGGGTTTGCGCGTTCATCTGCAATAACAAGTACTTCAGACGGACCTGCTGGCATATCAATTGCCATACCTGGAATAGTTTGCGCAACGAGCTGTTTAGCCATTGTTACAAAGCTATTACCTGGGCCAAATATTTTGTTCACTTTAGGAACCGATTCGGTGCCATAAGCCATTGCTGCAATTGCGCCTGCGCCACCACTTTCTATCAAAGTAGTAATGCCACATAACTTAGCTGCATATAAAATAGCAGGGTTAATCGCTTTATCACCTTGTACTGGTGTAGCAAGTACAACGGTTTTTGCGCCGCTTAACTGCGCTAATACACCCTGCATAATAACCGACGATGGCAGTGGAGCACTGCCACCGGGTACATAAATACCGACTGCTTCGATGGCTTGATATTTCAGTTCACATACAACGCCTGGTTGGGTCGATAATTTAATATCTTTTGGCAATTGCGCTTCGTGAAAACGTTTAACGTTTGCATAAGCAGTATCAATTGCGTATTTAAGCTCTGCACTCAGTGCTTGCTCTGATGCGTTAATTTCATCAAGCGGAACACATAAGCGAGGGTTAGATCTATTATCAAACTCTTTAGCCATACTAAGTAAGGCTTCATCGCCTTGCTCTTTTACGTTAGCTAAAATAGTTTTACATATAGCTTCAACCTTGGCACTGGCAGAAACTGCAGGGCGCATTAGCGCCGCTGCTTGTACTTGTGAAGATTCCTCATTCCAACGAAGCATGGCACTTACTCCATCATTTTTTCAATTGGCATAACTAAAATAGAGTTAGCGCCTAGGGCTTTTAACTGCTCCATTGTTTCCCAAAATAATGTTTCGCTGCTTACCATGTGAAGTGCTACGTATTCATCGTTACCAGCAAGGGCAAGCAGAGTAGGTTGACCAGAACCTGGTAAAATTTCACAAATTTCATCAAGTTTGTTTTTTGGTGCGTGTAGCATGATGTATTTGCTTTCTTTAGCTTGTCTAACACCACGTAGGCGCGGCATAAGCTTATTGATTAGTGCTAGTTTGTCAGCATCTTGAAGATCTTTATTTTGAATTAAACACGCGTTTGATTCTAAAATTGTTTCGCCTTGAATCAAGCCGTTAGCTTCAAGTGTTGCGCCAGTAGATACTAAATCACAAATTGCATCAGATAAACCTGCACGCGGTGCTACTTCAACAGAACCCGTAAGCATTACTGTACTTGCGTTAATGCCTTCGCGCTTTAACCACTGAGTTAAAATTTCTGGGTAGGTAGTCGCAATACGTTTGCCTTCAAACCAGCTCTTATCGCGAGCGCCAAGCTCTTGTGGCCATGCAAGTGCAAGACGACAGTAACCAAAGTCTAGTTTTGAAAGTTTGGTTACTTCACTTGGAACACCTTGTCGTTCACGTTCTGCTTGAACTTCTACAAGTACGTTTTCGCCAACTATGCCTAAGTCACATACACCGTCCATTACTAAACCCGGAATATCGTCATCGCGCACACGTAGTACGTCAATTGGCATATTAGTTGAGTGTGCAATTAAGCGTTGTTCACGAAGGTTAAGTTTAACACCTAACTGTTTAAGCAGATCTTGACAATCTTTAGATAGGCGGCCGCCTTTTTGGATGGCGATACGTAGACGATTACTGTTGTTCATTATTCATTTTCCTTTAATTTAAAAACTAAAAACCCCGAGGGGAACCTCAGGGCGAAAATGAATCAATGTTATTTGAATCGCCAGAGGTTCCTTTTAGGAATAACCTCTCAGCGAAAGACCTGACAGGTTATTCCGGTGAATGGTGGTGATGATGTACTGTTGTCAGGTTTAAGCGCATTTTTTATCCTATATAACTGCCCGTTGCTTTGTTAACGTGCAGTTGTTATCTGTTTAAATAAATTTCGCATTCATAAAAACATAAACAGCTATATTATGGCAAGTTTTTTTTAGCTTAATTAAAGCATATGTTATAACTGTCGATAATATTAAGATAATAAGCGCAATTTTAGCGAATAATTGTTTGTTTATCATTCAAATTTAGCATTTTGATAATCAAACAGTTAAATAAGGAAGTACGTATGGATATCATGATCCCTTATTTAGGAAAAATCACCAGGCTAGAAGTTGAGTCAAAAAGTGCTTTTCATATTGCGGGTGTACAAAGTGGATCGGCTACTGAAAAAGTTGAACTAGAGAATAAAAAAAGGCGTGAGTTACAGAAAAAGAAAAAGCTCAATATGCTTGATGATCAAAATAATAAAAAAAAGTCTAACCTAGATGATGACGAAAACACCCATTTAGATACATGGGCTTGATAATACCAACTTTACTAAATACATAAGCAATTAACTCAAAAAGGCCCTTGCGGGCCTTTTTACTATGTATTTTGCTTATGCCAATTAGCTTAAACTCTTAAGCAGATTGGCATTACTCTTGGTTTTTGCTTTTTAATATATAAAAGCTAAATATAGCGAACACGCATACTTGAGCCACAATACCTTGCCATGTTGACTTTATACCAAGCCATGCAATATCAAAGCTCATTGGTAGCGGCGCAATACCTATTATGTCGGCCTCTTGTAATGCAATAACAGCTTTGCCCATAAGCACAAACGAGAGTGCAAATAATAGGTAAGTGGTAATGGCAAAAAACTTAGCAACCGGTAATTTAATTGAGTACTTAATTAATACCCACGTAATAATAGCCAGTATTGCTACAGCTATCGCAAAACCCGAAGCAATAGATGAATATTGGGCAGGCGAGCTTTGCGTTAATAAAGACTGATAGAACAATACAGTTTCAAAGACTTCTCGGTATACGGCTATAAACGAAAGCCCTGCTAAACCCCATAATGTACCCGACTCAAGACGCTTATCTATATTGTCTTTGATGTATTTTTGCCATTGCTGCGCACTGGTTTTACTGTGCATCCATACGCCAACATAAAGTAAAATTACAGCGGCAAACAATGCACCAGCACCTTCCATAACTTCGCGACTTGCACCACTTATTTCTATTAATGTTTGCGCCGCAGCCCACGTTAAACCACCTGCAAGAAGTGCGCTTACCCAACCAATATGTACATATTTAAGTGCGTCTTGGCGTTTAGTTTTAATAAGTACGGTCATAAGGGCAATAATAACGAGGAGTGCTTCTAGGCCTTCGCGTAGTAATATAACTAAACTCGCTGAGAGGAGTGCACCATCAGTTAGTTTGGTTTCGTTTAGCATGCTATCTGCTTTAGCGAGTTGAGCTAGCGCTGCACTTACTTTTTCGCCAACGATGGCTGTATCTTTCTCGTTTTTAAATGTTTGGCGCAGGTTCATCAGTTGTACTTCGATGTTTTTACGCAGTGTTTCGTCGTAGGCATTTAAGTTGTTTTCAACAAGCTCAAAGCCATCTAGGTAAGCGCTAATTGCTAAATCACTTGCTTGTGAGTAATTGCCTTTAGCATGCGCGGCTTGCGCTGCAAGCAACTGTGTGCGAGTAACCGTTATCGGATTCTTTTTACCGGTAAATAGTTGCTCTGGATTACCACGAAGCCATTTAACGTAATGTGCTTGTGCTTCACTTTGACCTGCCGATAATTGTGCAGGGTTTAAGTTTACAATCTGCGAAGCGGTAATGTTTTGCTCTAGATTTTGTGGTTTTTGAACATCTTTAAATGCCAAGCTACCTACATAAAAAGCTAAAGACCAACGTTGTTGTTCATTAAATTGAGTAAAAGCAACCATTGGCGTGTCGTTAATACCGTTACTTACAGCGTCAAATAAACCCATTAATGAGCGGTTAGTTGCGCGTTCTTCATCGGTAAAATTGGTAGGCTCTGGTGATAAGTTTTTTGCAAGCGGGCCGTCGCCTTGACCACTAGGGCCGTGACACATTGAACAGTTAGCAGCAAAAAGCGCTTTGGTTTGCTCAACAGGAAGTAGTGATGTAGGTAACGATAGTTGCGGCATAAAGGTCAGTAGCGACTCACGAAGCGCTGAGCTTGCTGCACGTACATCGGCAACACTCGCTTTATTGGCAATCGCTGTATGCAGGGCTTTAGCTTGTGCTTTTACTGTATCAAACTCATTTGTTTGGCTTGATAGCTGTCCAGCTTGCTCAATAATAACGTGCGAAAATTCAGTCATTTCTTGATATTCGTCAGGATCAAGTATTTCACCATTCCCAACAGCTGCCACGTAATCAACACCTACATACTCTGCAAGCTGTGCAATTTGTTTTATTTTTGTTTGCTCATTAGGCGAGGCTGAAACACTAAAGCTTGCCATGACCATTATAAAAAGCATAAAAAAACATTGAAATTGTCGTTTGCTCAGAGACACCAAATTTAAAAACATGTGAGAATTATTTATGGACATCGAAAAGCCCTGTAGAGGAAAAGTCAAAATTATAATTGTTTTCATTTGCATTTCAAGCGGATTAATTTAAACAAAGCAGATAAATAAAAAGGATAACAATTTATAGAACTTTAAAGTGTTTTTGTAACACGTGAGTAACAGTAACCAAGTGATTTTTATAATAACTTGGTTACTGAATATGTTGCAGACAAAGCATTTATTACTTGGCTTGCTCAGCTGACTTAATGCTACTTTGAATAAGCGGCGAAATAGTTAAGCCTTGTACAATAATAGAAAATATAACCACTACGTAAGTAACAATAACGATTAGGTTATGTAGGTCTGAACCGCCTACAAAAACTTGCTCGCGTGGGATTGCTGCCGCCATTGCCAGGGCAAGGCCACCACGTAGTCCACCCCAGGTCAAAATTTTAACACTGTGTTTATCGTAAGTTCTAAAGCGTTTAAAAATTACAAATGGTGCGCCTACACTTATAAAGCGTGCTAGCAGTACAACAGGTACCATTAATAACCCTAAACCAATTTCGCCAAGCGTGATTGGCATAGTGACTATTAGCATACCTATTATTAAAAACAGTAGAGCATTTAGAAAGCTGTCGGTTGCATGCCAAAAATCTTTTACGTAGCGGGTGTCTTCGGGACCCGTACGCTCGGTTGCTTTAGTGCGGGTAATATTACCCATCAATATGCCACTGGTTACCATGGCAAGTGCGCCAGATATTTCCCAAATATTTGCTGCAGCAAAACCTGCTGTTGGGATAGTTAAGGTAATTAATAGGCGAATATTTACATCGCGGCTATTAATAATTAAAAAGTGGCCTACTAATGCAATGACTAAACCAAACGCAATGCCCCCTATTGCATCAACAAAGAATAGCTCTGCTATGTCACCAAATTGTGCATCTGTGCCATAAAAAGCAACAGAAAATATAGTGGTAAATATAACTAAACCAATACCATCGTTAAATAGCGACTCACCTTCTACTTGAACTGAGATGCCTTCTGGCGCTCGCATTTGTTTAATAATAGCAAGTACAGCGATAGGGTCGGTTGGGCTAATAAGCGCACCAAACAGTAAACAATAAATAAAAGGGACATCAAAACCAAAAACTGAAAATAAATAAAAGCTTAAATAACCCACTATAAATGTGGAGGCAATGGTTGAAAACAAGACCAGGGCAGTAATTTCCCACCGCTGCTTACGCAGGGCAAGTAGGTTTATTTCGAGCGCACCCGCATAAAGTAAAAACCCCAACATGCCTTTAAGTAGTAACTCGTTAAAGTCAATACTGGAAACAATTTGGGTCATTGCTAATGCGTTCTGATCGCCTAATAATTTTACTGCAATAATCAGTAATAAAGAAATAACCACAGAGCCAGTAGTAATGGCAATGGTAGTTTGCATTTTGAGGATGTACTGGTTTGCAAAGGCTATAAAAATTGCAATTGCAGAGAGAAAACAAATGAGGTACCAAGCATTCATTGATTAACCTTAACTATTTTTTAAACGACACACAAAAAGGAGGATTATAAACCCGCGTATGTTACTCCTGTAATATTTGAGAGTCACAGTATTTATGCCTAAATATAGCTTTTAATACGGATTGTTTTTAGTAAGAGTTAATAGGAAATGTGGCTTTGTAAATATTGTCATTATTAAATTAAATGTACGTTATAAATACAGTGTTTGTTGTAAACTTTAGTGGTTAATCACATTATTGAAACGTGTGTTGCATCATAAAATAAAAGTCGATTTTGTAATTACTTGCCCTAAATGCTTTGCTTACGTAAAATCCCGCTATTATTTATTTTAAAGTGATTGGTATTATCAAACAGCTGTTTAGTGCAACCGGACCTTTGGCGTCATCATTAGATGGATATACGCCTCGCCAACCACAAATTGATATGGCAGTAGCTGTTGCAGATGCATTAAAAAACAGTTCGCAATTAGTTGTTGAAGCAGGCACGGGTACTGGTAAAACATTTGCATATTTAGCCCCTGCACTTAAATCAAAAGGCCGAACGATAATATCGACTGGTTCTAAAGCCTTACAAGAACAGTTATATCACCGCGATTTACCTCAATTAGTGAAAGCGCTTGGTGCTTCTAAAAAAACCGCCTTATTAAAAGGGCGTGCCAATTACTTATGTACCTACCGACTTAATCAGCATGTTGCGCATGTACCTACTGATGACTCCGACGTAATGCACCAACTAGCGATGGTGGCTAAGTTTGCCAGTGAAACGCAATCGGGCGATTTGGCCGATTGTATTGGTATAGAAGATGACGCGAAAGTACTGCCTTATGTAAATTCAACAGCCGATAATTGCTTAGGTAAAGAGTGTCCAGATTTTCAAAGCTGTTATATACGCAAAGCACGATTAACAGCAGCTGATGCTGATGTGGTTGTTATTAACCATCATTTATTTTTTGCCGACATGGCTGTAAAAGAAAGTGGCTTTGCTGAACTTATGCCAAAAGCTGACGCGTATATATTTGATGAAGCCCATCAGTTAAGCGAAATTGCCAGTGATTATTTTGGTGAGAGTATTAGTACTAAAAAGCTGGTGGATTTAATTAATGATTTACGTGCTATTTATAGAGCCGAAATTCCCGATATGCTGCAGCTAGGTAAAAGCTTAAATAAGCTTGAAACAAGCGTTGCTGATTTACGATTACAGTTTGGTGTTGATGGCAGTAGAGGCGATTGGCGAGAAAAGCTAAGTGATAAACAAATATGCGCGGCACTTCATCGTGTCATTAGTGATTTAGATTTTGTTTATCAAGTACTTAAACTTTGCCTAGATAGAAGCGACAAAATTGAGCATCCGTTTGAGCGTGCACTTGCGTTTAAAGGGCAGTTAGAGCGGGTTTTTGATACAGCCCAAACCGGCTTTAGTTATTGGTATGAAACAACGCGCCGTTATTTAACAATTAATATAACGCCATTAAATGTATCAGCTAAGTTTGCTCAAATGATGCAAGACACGGGCGCAGGCTTTGTATTCACTTCAGCAACACTTTCGGTTGATAACAAACTCGAGCATTTTAATGCAAGCCTTGGTTTAAAACCAAAGCAAAGCATGATGGTCGATAGCCCGTTTGATTACCCTAATCAGGCGCTGCTGTGTTTACCGCGTTACTTACCTGAATCGCACGCTGATAATATGCCCCATGCGATTGTAAAATTAACACTTGAGCTTATAAAGTCAGCGCAAGGGCGTTGTTTTGTGTTATTTACGAGCTATCGAATGATGCACTTAGTTGCCGAAGGGCTCACCACACAAATTGACTACCCAGTTTATATGCAGGGGCAAATGTCTAAGCGTATTATTTTAGAGAAATTTACCCGCCATGGTAATGCTGTATTACTGGGCACGGCTTCTTTTTGGGAAGGCGTTGATGTACGCGGCAGCACATTAAGCTGTGTTATTATAGACAAATTGCCATTTGCAGCCCCTGACGATCCATTGCTTCAAGCTAAAATGCAAGATTGCCAAATGCAGGGAAAAGACCCATTTTCACACATACAATTACCGCAGGCTGTTATTGCGCTAAAACAAGGTGTAGGGCGTTTAATTCGAGATAGTAAAGACAAAGGCGTACTTGTAATATGCGATAATCGCTTAGTTACACGCCAATATGGCCAAGTATTTTTAAAAAGCTTACCGCCGATGCGCCGCACGCGAAGCTTAGAAGATGCCAATACATTTTTAAAACAAATTAATTAGAGTAATAAAATGATCAAAAGTAATATTCTTGCCCTTGATGCTTCAACTGAAGCACTTTCAATTGTTTTACATTTTCAGGGCCAAACATTTCATCATTTTGAAGAATGTCCGCAGCAACATAGCCAAAAAATACTTCCACTTGTGGATGAGCTATTAACTAAAGCAAACTGTAAATTAAAAGACTTAGATGTCATTGGTTTTGGGCAAGGCCCGGGTAGTTTTACTGGTGTGCGTATTAGTGTAGCAATAGCACAAGGTTTAGCGTATTCAACTAATTTGCCGCTTGTAGGTGTGTCTACTTTGGCTATTATGGCGCAGCAAGCGTTTGAACAAAACGGTAGCCTTAGTGTTTATCCAAGCATAGATGCGCGTATGGGGGAGATATACTTTGCACATTACCAAGCGCAAAATAATCTAATGCTTTTAGTTAACCAAGAGTGCGTCATAAAACCTGATTTACTAAACAATGACTATATAGCGACTACTGAGCCATCTATAGCCGTGGGCACAGGCTTTAAAACCTATCCTGATGCGCTTAATGACTTTGAAAACGTGACAATTAATACTGATATTACATTGCCTGATGCGCGTTATATGTTAGCGCATGTTGAAGCCGCGTTTTTAGCGGGTGACGTTGTAAAAGCGAGTGACGCTCAACCTAAATATGTGCGCGATACGGTAACGTGGAAAAAGCTACCAGGACGTGAGTAATCATATTATTTGCAAATTGGTTGTTTTTAAATCATAATTTTATGCAATATTAAGGTTGGAGACGCGTAATGACGCTGCCTATTGGTTCAGGTTTTTTTACCGGAGATATTCCGGGTAGGGTTAGCCCTACTAAAGTTGTTACTAATAAACCACAGAGTTTATTAGACCAGCCGGCTGCTCAAAAAACGAATACCGATTATGTAAAAAGCAGTGTCGAGGGTGTCGAACTGGCTAATCAACTGTTTAAAAGCAGTGCTAAAAGCAATGAATACAGCCAAACAATTTACGACCAACCGACAGCTCAAGTAAGTAAAGCGATTTCTACTTATACTGAATTTGCCAATTTAGAACGCAGAGCCGAAGTACAAAATTTAATAGGCGTTGATATATACGCTTAAAGCTCATTCAAACGTCTTAGATAAATACAGCGATAAAATTCAATAAAAAGCCCGAACATGTGTTCGGGCTTTTTGTGTTCAAAACGAGGTGAAATTATACCAATTCGCTTAATTAAGTGATCTATTTTGAGGGAAGAAAATCGTGTCGATAACAAGGCAAAAATTTCGTTATTTAGTTGTTCTATATCAGAAATTTTTAACGTAGTTAACGTCAGATTTAACCCCTCAAATTGATTAAGTATTATTGCGGATTGGTATTACTGCTTAATAAAGCCAATTAGCTTATCGGCAATATCAGTATTATTTTGTGAGCCAATAAATTGCTCACTGCCTTTGCCATAGGCAAATACTTGAACGTCTACAGCGGTGTGTCCGCCGGTTGTCCAGCCAGTAAAGCTCGCATCACTAATAATACTTTTAACAGCTAAATTAAGCGCTTTTTCGCCCATTTTTTTAGCTTGCTCAAGTTTGATTTGGTTTTCGGTTGTAAATTCAATATTGGTGTTAGCAGTCCATACTGGTTTTAAGTCTTTAGACTCCATAAGTTTGTCAGTTAACTTACTAGCAGTTGCCTTAACACCCTTAATTACGTCTGTTTCCCATTTAAATTGGCCGTGCGAACCAATAGTTAAGCCGCCCGTTGAGTGATCGGCTGTAACTACAAGTATAGTGTCTTTATTTTTATCAACGTACGCTTTTGCTTTTTCGATTGATTTAGCAAAGTCGTCCATTTCAGCCATCGCACAGGCTATATCGTTAGAGTGACCACACCAATCAATTTGGCTGCCCTCAATCATCACAAAAAAGCCTTCTTCGTTCTGGTTATCTAGTAAACCAAGCGCTTTAGATGTTAACTGAGTAAGGCGAGTTGGGTTCATATCAAGTGCAAATGGCAGGCCTTTGCTTGCATACAAACCAATGGCAGGTATTTGTGTAATTTGGCCCAGATTATTAATATCGTCACCGTATTGGTAACCTGCCGCTTTAAATTCTTCAACTAAATTCCGGTCATCACGAATAAAATATTTAGCACCGCCACCTAGCATTAAATCAACGGGTAATTTACCAGCAATCTTATTATCAATATAATCGTTGGCAATATCATCGTAGTTGTAACGAGATTCATTGTGAGCTGTAAAGCTAGCAGGTGTTGCATGGTTTATTTGTGACGTTACAACAAGCGCTGTTGTCATACCACGCTCTTTTGCTATTTCAAGCATAGTTTTAACTGGTTTTTTGTCTGTATCTACAGCAACTGCGCCATTATAACTTTTATGACCGCTACTAAGCGCTGTAGCACCCGCAGCACTGTCTGTTACATAAGTATGGTCGTCAGGGTAGGTATGAGCCATGCCTTTTAAAATAGTGTCAAAAACCGTGCCTTCTACTTCTTTTGTTGCAGGGTCATCTTTAAAATAGCGATAAGCCGTCGTGTAAGCCGGACCCATGCCGTCACCAATCATATAAATTACATTTTTAGGTGCTGATTCTGCGTAAGCACCAGAAGCGGTGCATAAAAGTGCCAATAAGCTGATCTGTTTTTTCATGGTTGTACCTTATGAGTGTACCTTATTTAATAGCCGCTGATATTGTATACAGATAGGATGATAAATAAATGAATATCTGAGATATTTATAATTTATACTTTGATTTTATATACATAGAATTGTAGTTAACGCTGTTAGTTCTATTTATTTAAATTATACTGGTTATAGCCTAAGTACATATAATACCACTACCTTTTGATTGTTTGAAAAGTATACAAAACAAACTTGTTGAAAATAGTTGGTTTGTTGCTTTTAATTTAAGTGGTTGATAATGTAGAGTTTTATTTCCATTCTTTTCTTTTTTTGACATCATAAAGATAATTAAATCGTGAATTTGGCACCATTTTCTAAGTTAGTGGTCTGACAACTTGTATGCTATAAATAATGATGCTCTAAATTAATAAAGGACTTACCGTGCAGCCATTTAATATTGAAATCAATAATTTAAATATTCATGGCTTAAAAGTAGGTTCAGGGAACGAAATAGTAATAGCGTTGCATGGGTGGTTAGACAACTGTCATAGCTTTATGCCAATGTTAAACAACGTTAACCCAGAGCACACTTGGTACTGCATTGACTTTGTTGGGCACGGTTTATCGTCTTGGCGAAGTGATGATGCACACTATTATTTTATTGATTATATTGATGATGTGTACCAACTTATAAGTGCGCTTGGTGTTAAAAAAGTACATTTAGTAGGTCATTCAATGGGGGCTATGGTTGCAGGTCTTTTTGCTAGCTGCTTTAGTGATTATGTAAAGTCTGTTACCTTTATTGAGGGAATTGGTTGTGTTACAACCCCGAGTGAAGGTGTGTGTGAACAGTTAAAAAGTGCAGTACTAAATAGAGCGCGTTTAAAAAATAAAAAGTCGAGAATTTATAAATCGAAAGAACTTATTTATGAAGCACGCGCTCAAACAACCGATTTAAATAGCGAGCTTATTGCGCTATTAATGCAGCGAAATATAAAACAGGTTCGAGATGGTTTTGCGCTAACAACAGATCCAAAGCTCAAAAATCACTCAGGTTTTAGGTTTGATGAGGCGCAATGTATTGGTGCAATAAAAGATTTAATTGCACCATGTCAATTAATTTTAGGTAACGAAGGTTATTCGTTTGTAAAACAAAATTTGGCAAAGTATATTAGTTATTACAATAGCTTGAAGGTCATTAATGTAGATGGTGGGCATCATTGCCACATGCAAAGCAGTGAACACTGTTTTGAGCATATTCAAGACTTTATGCTGCAAAATGGTGCATGTTAATTGTAAGTTTGTGTTAAATGTGGGATTATTCCTGCATTAGAGTATTTGCTCAATTGTTAAAGCGCCTTACTTAGATTAAGGTTAATAAAAATATAATTATAAACAGGGGCTAAGAGTGGAAAAAATCTGGCTTAAGCGCTACCCAGAGGGTATGCCTGAAACAATCGATCCTGAGCATTACAACTCGTTACTCGAAGTGTTCGAAAAAAGTTTTAGTGACTACACCGATTTACCTGCATTTACGAATATGGGTAAAACGATGTCTTACGATGAAATAGACACAGCAACAAAAAAAGTTGCTTCCTATATTCAAAATGATTTGGGTCTTAAAAAAGGCGACAAAGTTGCCGTAATGATGCCTAACTTACTACAAACACCAGTCACAATTTTAGGTGTTTTGCGTGCAGGTTGTGTGGTTGTAAATGTTAACCCACTTTACACGGTACGTGAATTAGAGCATCAGCTAAAAGACTCCGACACTACGGCTATTTTCATCCTAGCAAACTTTGCTGACACACTTGAAAAGTCACTTGCTCATACTGATGTTAAGCATATTGTGGTCACGCAAGTAGGCGATATGGTTGGCGGGCTTAAAAAGCATGTAGTTAACTTTGTTGTGAAGCACATTAAAAAAATGGTGCCAAAGTTCAACTTGCCTAACACAATTAAATTTTCAGACGTTTTAGCTGCAGATGAAGCTAAATACACGCGCCCTGAAATGAGCTTGTCTGATCTTGCATTTTTACAGTACACCGGTGGCACAACAGGTGTATCTAAAGGGGCAATGCTGAGCCATGGCAACATGGTTGGTAACCTTGAACAAGTTTCAGGTTGTTTAGACAAGGTGTTAAACCGTGGTGAAGAAGTGGTTGTGACTGCTTTACCGCTTTATCATATATTTGCCTTAACAGCTAACTGCCTAACATTTATGAAGTACGGTGGTTTAAATATATTAATTACAAACCCACGAGATATGCCTGGGTTTGTTAAAGAGTTGGGTCAACACAATTTCACAGCTATTACCGGTGTTAATACATTATTTAATGGTTTATTAAACACACCAGGTTTTGCTGAACTTGATTTTAGTCATTTAAAAATGTCTTTAGGCGGCGGTATGGCCGTTCAACGTCCTGTTGCTGAAAAATGGCAAAAAGTGACTGGCTCAAAATTAATGGAAGGTTATGGCCTTACAGAATGTTCTCCTTTAGTTACTATTAGTCCTTTTGATTTGAAAGCATATAATGGCTCTATTGGTTTACCTGCGCCTAACACTGATATTAAATTGGTTTTAGATAACGGCGAAGAAGCCGCTAAAGGTGAACCTGGCGAGCTTTGTGTTAAAGGCCCGCAAGTAATGGTTGGCTATTACAAACGACCAGATGCAACCGCTGAATGTTTAAAAAACGGCTGGTTTGCTACAGGTGATATTGCGACTTATGATGACGAAGGTTTCTTCTTTATTGTAGATCGTAAAAAAGACATGATCATCGTATCTGGCTTTAATGTTTTCCCTAATGAGATTGAAGAAGTAGTGGCTATGCACGAAGGTGTGCTTGAAGTAGCTGCTATCGGTATTCCTCACGATGTAAGTGGTGAACAAGTTAAAGTTTTTGTTGTGAAAAAAGACCCTTCTTTAACTGAAAAAGATATAATAAGTCACTGTCGTGATAATTTAACTAATTACAAGGTCCCCAAGCTGGTAGAGTTTAGGGATGAGTTACCTAAAACTAACGTAGGTAAGATACTCCGAAGAGCCTTGAAAGATTAGCAACCTATAAAAAAGCCGACATATGTCGGCTTTTTTATTGTAGGAGATTAAGTGCAATACCAATTGATCGAAACCCAAAATCAACTGAACACTTTTGTTGAACAAATAAAAAATAAACCTATTTTAGCTATTGATACTGAGTTTATGCGTCGTCGTACTTTGTATCCAGAAGTTGCACTTATCCAAGTTTTTGATGGTGAGCATTTAGCGCTTATTGACCCATTAGCGGAACTTTCACTATTTGATTTTTGGGAAATACTTAAAGATCCTGCAGTTTTAAAAGTACTGCATTCTCCTTCAGAAGATATTGAAGTTTTTCAAAAGTACGCAGGCTTTGTCCCAGCCCCATTATTTGATACACAATTTGCGTTGCAGCTACTCGGTGAAGGTAACTGTATGGGTTTTGCTCTTATGGTAAAAGAGCTGCAAGGTATTGAAATAGATAAAAGCGAGTCACGCACTAACTGGCTGCAACGCCCGTTAACTAAAAAACAATTAGACTACGCGGCTGCTGATACTTTTTACTTATTACCGTGTTTTGAGCTGATTATCGATCGCATTAATGCCGCTGGCTTCTTTGACATTGTAATAAACGAAAGTGAATTGATTGCCAAAAAACGTGCATTTCAAACACCCGACGAGCTTTTATATAAAGATATTAAAAATGCATGGCAACTTAAACCGCACGAACTAGCGGTGTTAAAAGAGCTTGCTGTATGGCGAAGAAATAAAGCTATCAAGAAAAATTTGGCGCTTAATTTTGTGTTAAAAGAACATAACATGACTGAAATTGCCAAACGTGGTCCTTCAAGTTTAAATGCTCTACGTCAAATTCCAGGGGTTGAAGCTATTGAAGTTAATCGCTCTGGTGTCGATATAATAAAGTGTATTGAAGTTGCTAAAGAAGTTCCAGATGCTCAACACCCTGCTGTACTTAAGCGCTTAATTGATTTTCCTACTTATAAAAAAGTAGCAAAAGATATAAAACAAAAAATCACTAAAGTAGCTAAAGAGCACAATATACCAGAAGACGTTATGGCCTCTAAAAAGCAAGTCAATCAACTGATTAGTTGGAATTGGAAGCTAACTAATGAGCAAAAACAGAGTCATATAAAGCCTGATTTACTTAGCTCTTGGCGATATACCTACGTTAAAGACGCTTTAAAAGAATGGGATACTTAAGACTAAATATTTTCTTTAACTGTGTAATACTTATCTATAGTTTTTGTGTTACATAGTTAAAAGTTTTAGTTGCACGAAGGGGATTGAAACGTAGATATTTAGAAAGTTATTGCAAAAATAAAGAGGGCGCTTATAAAGCGCCCTTTCTTCAATTACTTCTTTTCTTCATCAGGTAGTGTAACGTTTAGCTCAAGTACGGCTAAATCGTCTTCGTTCTGATCAAACTGAACCTGAACTGCATCGGTACTTACGTTCACGTATTTACGGATCACATCTAAAATGTCTTGTTTTAATTGTGGTAAGTAATCCGGCGTTCCTCGTTGAGAACGCTCGTGCGCGACAATGATCTGCAATCGCTCTTTTGCTAGTGACGCACTGTTTTTCTTTTCTGAGCGGAAGTAGTCAAGTAAAGACACGTTAACCTCCAAAAATCCGTTTAAATAAGCCTTTTTTCTCAACGTCTAAGAAGCGAAAATCGACGGTTTCACCTAGTAAGCGGTTAATTGCATCAGAATAAGCTTGGCCTGCATCAGATTCTGTATCCAATATAACAGGTTGGCCTGAGTTTGAAGCACTTAATACCGCTTGCGATTCAGGAATAACACCTAATAGTGGGATTGACAGAATATCTTGCACATCTTCTACCGATAGCATTTCACCTTTTTCAACACGACTAGGATTATAGCGTGTTAATAGTAAGTGTTCTTTAATGTTTTCTAGGCCTTCTTCAGCACGTTTTGATTTGCTGTGTAAAATACCTAAAATACGGTCTGAATCTCGAACTGACGACACTTCTGGATTTGTTGTCACGATTGCTTCGTCAGCAAAGTACATTGCCATCATAGCGCCAGCTTCAATGCCTGCTGGTGAATCACACACAATGTAATCAAAGTCTTCTTTTAATTCGTTTAGTACGCGTTCAACACCTTCACGAGTTAGTGCGTCTTTATCACGAGTTTGTGAAGCGGGTAGTAAAAATAATTTATCTACACGTTTATCTTTAATAAGCGCCTGGTTAAGGTTTGCCTCACCATTAATTACGTTTACAAAGTCATAAACAACACGGCGTTCACAACCCATAATTAAATCTAAGTTACGTAAACCAATATCAAAGTCGATAATAACTGTTTTATAGCCTTTTAACGCTAAGCCTGTGCCAATTGCAGCACTTGATGTTGTTTTACCAACACCGCCTTTACCTGAGGTAACGACAATTACTTTTGCCATGAGATTTATCCTTTAACCAAAGCTGAAATTTCTAATGATTCGTCTTTTTGTTGTATTTGCACTGCATTTCCCCAATGTTCACCTTGTAGTGAATCACTGATCCAGTAGTTACCATCTATTGAAACCAGCTCGGCCTCAAGTTTTTGGCAAAAAATGTGTGCTTCTTTAAAACCTTTTGCGCCTGCAATAGCGCGACCGCGTAGCGTGCCATAAATATGCACATTTCCATCGGCAATAACTTCAGCACCATGACTAACCGCGCCAAGTACTATCAAATCTCTATCTTTTGCGTAAACTTGTTGTCCAGAACGAACTGTACCGCTAATAATTTGCGCTGGTAAATGCACTGTTTTTTCTACAATCGACGTATTAGCCTCTTGTTTAACAGGTTCGCTCTTAACGTCTTGTGAATAATTCAAAACAGATAAGCCAGCAGCTTTAGCTTGTGTATGTTGCTCATCTGAGCCATTACATACACCAACAGCGTTAAAGCTCATACGCTCGATTAATGACTTTAAGTGTACAAAATCAAGTGAACTGTTTTTAATTTCAATTAAATTAACAACAATAGGAGCACCCTCAAAAAACTTAGGGGCCTGGGCTATTTTTATATATAGTTGTTCTGCTAAAAGGTTTATATCAGTACTATAAAGATGCAAAACTGATAACGTAAAAAGATTCCCTTTTAACTCAAAAATTTGGTCCGACATACACGCTCAATTGAATTGTCTGATTAGAAATTAATTTTAGATAAACGTAGGCTGAATAGGGCCTTTATTGAAATTTCTAATCTAATTTTTCTAACTTATTATTACTCTCATGTTATAGTGTGCGGCATTGTTAAGCAAGAATTTATAGGGTCATAATGCTCACTGCAGTATATAAAAGTAAGAAAAAAGCGGATACGTTCTTATTTGTTGAAAAAAGAGATGATTTTGACAAAGTTCCGGAACCTTTAATGGCTATGTTTGGTCAACCTCTTTATGTGATGATCATCAACTTAGCAAAACGTGAGCATTTAGGTGGGTCTGATTTAGAAGCTGTAAAAGGTGCACTAAGTGATCAGGGTTATTATTTACAACTTCCTCCACCGGAACAAAATTTGCTAAGTCAGTTACGAAAAGAAAATGGAGTTGATAGTGATTAAAAAACTTATCGTTATATTATGTGGTGTATGTTTAAGCTCATCTGTGATGGCAAAAACACAGGCCGAATTTCAAGATTATTTAGCAAATTTAAAGCAAGAAGCCATCTCAAAAGGCTATGAAGCAAAACTTATTGATGATGCTTTTGCAACAGCAACATATAAAGAAAAAGTGGTTTCGGCTGATAAAAACCAGCCTGAAGTAAAAGAAACCCTTGAAACGTATTTACCAAAACGCGTACCACAGTGGAAAATAGACCGCGCACGCAAGCTTTATGCAGAAAACAAAGATGTACTTGAAAAAGTAGCGAAAGAGTTTGGCGTACAAGCACGCTTTATAGTGGCACTATGGGGACTTGAAAGTAATTTTGGCGCCATTCAAGGTGGCCATAATGTTATTTCGTCACTTGTTACACTTGCTTTTGATGGACGCCGAGAAGCGCTTTATAAACGTCAACTTTGGGCTGCACTCGACATTTTAAAATCGGGCCATATCACGCTTGATAAATTTAAAGGCTCATGGGCAGGCGCAATGGGGCAAACGCAATTTATGCCTACCTCATTTAATGCTTACGCGGTTGATTACAATAACGATGGGCGTAAAGATATTTGGACCACAAAAGAAGATGCTTTTGCTTCAATTGCTAACTATTTAAAGCAAGAAGGTTGGAACGACTCTCTTACGTGGGGTCGCCAAGTACAATTACCTGAAAACTTTGATAGTAAATACGTTTTAGTGCGTGGTACAAAAACGCGCAAGCAGTGGCTAGAATACTGGAATGATTCTGAGCGCTCATTAGCTGATTGGCAAGCACTGGGTGTTCGTAAAGCTGATGGCTCTGATTTACCTAATGTGGACGTGCGTGCTGCGCTGGTTATGCCTGATGATATAAATGGCCGTATGTACTTAGCGTACGACAACTACAAAGTATTTATGCATTGGAATCGCTCGTATTACTTTGCTACTAGCGTAGGTTACTTGTCGGATAGAATTGGTTATCCAAAAATCTAATTATTAAAATATACATATAAATAAAGCCGCAATTGCGGCTTTATTCTTTTTTGAATATCTTATCTTTTAAGTCAATAACTTTACCAATTCCAGAACCTAGCTTCATCAGCTTATTAAGTTGCTCTGGCGTTAAACGTTGCAGCTCTGATGACCATTTAGTGACAGTTTCAAGTAGGTTGTGAATTTCTCCCATTTGTTTTTGTGCATAAAGCTCATCGTCGTTACTGGCTTCATCTAATAAGTTATCGCGTAGTAATGTTAAGGTGGGCTCAATTTCGCGCTTTTTACGTTCTTCAAATACGCGATTTGCCATATCCCAAATATCGCCAGCAGGGGCGTAGTACTCTTTTCGATCGCCAGGAATATGCTGCACTTTAATTAATTGCCACGATTGCAACTCTTTAATACCCATGCTTACATTACCGCGAGAAATACTAAGCGCATCTGCAATCTCATTGGCTGTCATTGGATTTTTAGTAATAATCAGCAAACCACACATTTGCCCAATCGTTCGATTGAATCCCCAGCGGCTGCCCATCTCACCACAATGCATTACAAAGGCAAAATTCTTTTCGGATAAACTCATAGCTTAGTAACTTTCAGTAATTTCAGAAAGTAAATGCTAGCACGCTCATTTTGGATAGCAAGTTCTTAGCCATTTTATAAATTGATTTTAACGACTAAAGTATGATTTAGATTGATATTTATACATCTATATTGGGATATGTTGTACACAACAATACGTAAATAAACCCTTATTTTTAATTTTTTTCACATACGATGGAATGACTATGAAAGCTGCAATTAATAATGAATACAAAGGTAAATTACAAATAACAGATCTGCCAATTCCTGAGGTTGGAATAAACGACGTTTTAGTAAAAATAGCCGCTTGTGGCGTTTGCCACACCGATTTACATGCCTGTCATGGTGATTGGCCGGTAAAGCCAAAAATGCCATTAGTTCCAGGGCATGAAGGAGTTGGTGTTATTGATAAAGTTGGAAGCAACATTAAGCACTTAGAAGTTGGCGATAGAGTGGGTATTCCTTGGCTCTATAGTGCATGTGGGCACTGTGAGTTTTGCTTAGATGGCAAAGAAACACTGTGTTTATCGCAGCATAATACGGGTTATTCTATTGATGGTAGTTATGCTGAATATTGTTTAGCGCATGGTGATTATGTTGTAAAAATACCTGAGGGATTAGGCTTTTCTGAAGCTGCTCCATTATTTTGTGCAGGTGTTACAACCTATAAAGCATTAAAAGTATCCGGTGCTAAACCTGGGCAGTGGGTTGCTATTGTTGGTGTAGGTGGCCTTGGTCATTTAGCAGTACAGTACGCTAAAGCAATGGGTTTTAATGTAATAGCTGTTGATACAGGTAAAGAAAAACTCGCGCTTGCTAAAGAGCTTGGCGCAGATATAACACTCGACTTTAAAGAAGTTGTTCCTAGCGACGCTATTTTTGAACAAGTAGGTGGCGCGCATGGCGTTGTGTGTACTGCGGTATCTAAAGCTGGGTTTGAACAAGCTTATAAAAGTGTACGCCGTGGCGGTAAATGTGTATTAGTGGGATTACCTCCAGAGGATATGCCACTTCCTATTTTTGATACTGTGCTTAATGGCGTGTCAGTAGTGGGCTCTATTGTTGGTACACGTAAAGATTTGCAGGAATGCTTGGAATTTGCAGCGCAAGGTAAAGTAAAAGCGATTATTGAAGAAAAACGCTTAGAGGACATTAACGAGATTTTTGATGATATGCTCAAAGGTGAAATTAACGGTCGCATAGTGGTTACTATTTAATTTAGATTAAGCGTTTATAAAACACAAAAAAAGCACGGCTTCTAAATTAGAAAACCGTGCTTTTTAAATTCTAAACCAATTAAAGTGTGTAACTAAAACTTAGTTTTGCATTACGCTCTTCCCCTGGCATGCCACCTAAAAACATTGCTTTTGAGTAATATTTTTTGTTAAACAAGTTATTTAAGTTTAACTGCATATGCCATTTATCAGTTGTATACGATACCGCTGTATCGTAAATCGTGTAACTTGGTACGTAACCATCAGGAATCGAGAACGAACTTGAATTAGTACTTCTGTTATCTACAAATGTAATACCACCACTTATATTTACAGCTTCAGGTAAGTTAAACATATCTGCGTAATAAGTTACCCACGTGCTTGCTGTTACGTAAGGCACACCTTTTTGGCGTGTGTCATAACTGCTGCTGTTAGGATTGCTTTTGTCACGTGCATCTTGATAAATACCGTTTACGTTTACTTTCCATTTATCATTTAAGTAAGCGTTTAAATCAAGTTCAATACCTGTTGTTTCTTCTTTACCATCATAATAGCTTTCAGGTACATTTGAGCCTGATGTTAAAGCGTCATAAAGCGGATTTGCGTATTCTAAATTAGTACGAGAGCTTTCGAATATAACAACAGAAGCTAGTAGTTGATCATCAAACGTTTTAAATCTAAAACCTAAATCGTTACTCATTGATTCAGAATCTTCTCTGTCTGCTTCATTACCCGCAACTGAGCCTAATACACTATACGCCGTTCGACCTTTTGAATGATTTACAAATACAGATAAATCTTCAGATGGCTGATACGTTGCACCCAGGTTATACGTTAAGCCAGAATCTGATGTACTCGCTTCAGGTGTTGGCTCTGCGCGGCTTGAGCTATAGCGCTCATCTACACCAAAGTGCTCGTAAGTTTGCTCAATTCGGTTATATGCTACACCAATACGCGTTGTAAGCTCTTCAGTAAGATAACCAACATGTTGAATGCCTAAGCCCCATGCTTGTACTTTTTTATTGTAGTCGCTGGTTTTAAGTGGATCGAAGTCATCAAAGTTGCCAGATGGCCAATTTGGTTCTCTTATATCGTAAATATACGGCAATGAACCTTGGTACGTTACATCACCAGCATCGTTTGTGAGTACGTAATCTTGATCCCATATTGAGAATTGTTTAAAACGAATATCTCTATCTTCGTAGTTTGCGTTAACAAGTAATTCGTTATCTACGTCGCCTAACATAAAGTCATAACGTAAATCTAAAAAGTACTGCCATGATTTTTCATCTGCTTCTACTTGGCGGTATTCTTGGCGGCGTGCTGCATACGGGTAAAGTACACCGTCTTCAACTAACGGAGCACGTGGGTCATTATTTATAATTCCATCACGAGTAGAGTAAACGTAGTTATAAGCACCTGTTTGGCGCGCAAAACTTGATGTGTAGTTACGGTACTGTAGTTGCTGGTTTAAAAACAAATCGTCAGTAATGTAATAGTTATGCGTTAATTTAAAACGCAGTTCTTCACCTTCGTTAGCATCAGCCATTGGTGAAATAATACCATTTGTGCCAAAGCTATAAGGTGTTAATCCATCAGATGAAGATAGCGAATTAGCAAGTTGGTCGCGTTGTGCATCACTTAACTGTACGCCGCTTCCTGTCGGATCGTTTACTAAATCGGCACCGGTTACTTCACCCGCGCTTAAACCATTTGCAGTTTCTGCATTGTAAATACGAATAGGGTGACCAATAGAATCAACCGCTATTTCATCTTTTATATATGCTGCAGAAAGCATGATGTTTTGTCTGTCGTTTAGCACGTATTTAAGCGAAGTATAAATTTCGTCGCGATCTTCTTTTAAATCGCGAAAGCCGTCACTTGACGCTGTTTTAGCCATTACACGATAGGCCAAGTCATCTGTTATAGCGTTAGTGCTATCAAACGATAATGAATAGCTATCCCACTGGCCAAGCTCAGCCGATACTTTGTGTTTTTCTTCAAACTCTGGCTTTTTCTCTATTAGGTTAATTACGCCACCCGCACTACCAATGCCATATAAACCTGTTGCTGGGCCTTTTAAAACCTCAACAGATTCAACATTTGTAAGTGAACGAGTTGGGTTAAATGTATTACCCAGGCCTGCACCACCATACATACCATCGTAGGTGTAGTTTGCATCTAAACCACGAATTACTAAGTTATCACCAATACCGTAGTTATTACCTGCTTGTGTTAAACCACTTACGTTTCTAACTAAATCTTGTAGGCTATCTACACCTTGAGATTCAATAAGTTCACGGTCAATAATCACAACCGGTGCAGGTGTTTCCATTAAAGACATGTCTGATTTAGTAGCAAGACCTGAGCTCATCACCACGCGGTTTTGTTTTTCGTATACGCTGATGCGTTCAATATCAGCATCAACTTGTGTATTTTGGGCAAATGCCATATTTGCATTTAAACAAGCAAGAGTAATAAGAGAGTACTTAAACGTTTTCATAGAGTGATAACTATTCGCGTTATTGAATTTGCGCGAATGATAATGGTTATTGTTTTTAAAGTGAATAGAAAGTTCATTTTATTTGATTAAATAAAACTGTTCGGATAATTAACAAACAAAACCAAGCCTAATAAAGGTACGGTGTACCTTTATTAGGATATTCGAGGTGGGGGAGGGGTTTATTAAGGCTAAGTAAGCTCAGCCTTAATAGCGTGTATTTACAATTGGTTTTTATAAACAACACCTGCTTTCATTACGAAGGGTACTGACTCTAAGGTTTTAATGTTTTTAAGAGGGTTTGCTTTTACAGCAATTATATCAGCAGCAAATCCGGTTTTAATTTGTCCTAACTGAGTATCCATTTTTAATAACTTAGCGGTATTAATAGTGGATGCTTGAATGGCTTGTAGTTCTGTCATGCCAAATTCAACCATGCGGCTAAACTGTTTTGCATTATCTCCGTGCGGGTAAATTGCTGCATCCGTTCCAAAGGCCATTTTCACACCCGCTTTTACAGCACGGCTAAAGCTATCACGTTGCCTTTTTGATACTTGGCGTTCTTTATTTAGATTTTCTTCGTCAACACCATTTTGCTCGCCATAAGTCAAAGTGTATTCGGTGTTATAAATATCCATAGAAAGCCAAGTTCCATGCTCTTTGGCAAGGGCTATGGCTTCGTCATCTAAAAAGCTGGCGTGCTCTACGCTATCAACACCTGCTTTAATGGCTGTTTTAATCCCGCTTGTACCGTGTGCATGAGCTGCAACAGGTAAATCTCGCATATGGGCTTCATCAACGATGGCTTTCATTTCTTCAAAAGAATACTGCTGTGCACCTACTTTAGTCCCTTTTGAAAATACTCCACCTGTGGCGCAAAACTTAATAGCGTTTGCCCCGTATTTAATGTTTTCGCGTACTTTTATACGCGCAGCCCATGGACCGTCTGCGACGCCACTTGAAGTATATTTAAGCTCAGGAGGTAATCGGTTGTTATCACAGTGCCCGCCGGTAATTCCGAGTGATGGCCCCGCAGCCCAAATACGAGGGCCAACTATGTCACCCGCATTTATGCCGTCACGCACCGCTATAACGCTGTAACCTTCTGCGCCAACATTACGAACTGTTGTAAATCCGGCTTCTAAGGTTTTTTTAGCAAAATGAGCCGCTTTAATTGCCATTCTAGGAACTGACTGGCCTAAACGTTCACTGCGTGGAACGGTCGGATCGCTTGTTAAATGCACATGCATATCCATTAAACCTGGCATAAGGGTTAAATCAAGTAGTTGAATATGTTCATCATCTTTAGTCAGCGTTGGTTTTTTATTTTGTTCAATGTTTGTAATTACGCCATCATCAATAGTAATCAAGGGCGATTTAATGAGCGTGCCATTTTCAACATTAACCATGGCTTTAGCCGATAGGTATGTAACGGCATGGGCATTAAAAGTAGTTAAACACAGTAAGGCTATAGAGGTGCTGAGTAGTTGTTTTTTCATTTTATTTTTCTTTTAAATCATATTTGAATTAATAGAAATGTAACAAGCTCAGATAAAAGTGCAAATTTAATACGATGAACGCAATCTATCGTAATTACTTTATTAAGTAAGGCTTAATGCGCATAATCAAAAAACGATATTAAAAAGGATTATCATGAAATCAATTAAATTAGCATTAGTTGCCAGTGGCGTTATGTTTGCTTTAAGTGGCTGTATGAATACTGAGCTTAGTACACACACTAATACCAGTGCGCAGTTAAACACCGTTAACGCATCGGCAGGTATTGTTTCAGAGCTTTCGGCAGAGCAACAGCTCGATGTACTTGTTGCGCAGTATTACGATGAATCGCTCACATACAGCCCCATCAGTGCAACGTATAATGGTCGTAACGAGTTTAACGATCAATTCACGCCTGAGATTTCAAAAGAAAATAGAGCTAAAAAAGCGGCTTTTTATAAAAAATATCAACAGCGCTTAAACTTTATAGATAAAGCACAGTTAACAGGGCAGTCGCTTTTAAGTTTTGAAATATTAGAGCGCGACCTTGCACTTAAATTAGAAGGCATGCAGTTTCCTGATTATTTACTACCAATTAACCAAATGGCGGGTGCGCATAACACCTTTGCAGGTTTTGGTTCAGGTCAAAGTGCTCAGCCGTTTAATAGCGTTGAAGATTACACGGCTTTTATGTCGCGCAGCGAAGGTTTTGTAAAGTGGCTTGCCAGTGTAGAGCGCTCAATGGCACAAGGCATTAAACTAGGTATTACGTTACCAAAACCACTTGCCGAAAAACTGCAGCCACAATTTGCAGCTCATGTAGTTAAAAATGCCGAAGATTCACTGTTTTGGGGACCAATTAAAAAATTACCAGACTCGTTTAGCGCACAGCAAAAGCAAAATATTACAGCGCAGTATCGTGAATTGATTATGCAGCACTTAGTTCCGGCTTATAAAAGCATGAGTGACTTTTTAGCTAATCAGTATATTGCAAATAGCCGAGAAAGCGTTGGTTATAGTGACTTACCAAACGGTAAAGCATGGTACGAATACCAAATTAAGAAAAACACGACGCTTAGCTTATCTGCAGATGAAATTCATGACATTGGTTTAAGTGAAGTGTCGCGTATTTTAAGCGAAATGAAAAAAGTAAAAGAAACCGTAGGCTTTAAAGGTGAGTTATCTGAATTTTTTGACCATTTACGCGATTCAGATGAATTTTACTACGACACGCCTGATGAGTTAATTGCGGCATATGAAAACGTTAAGAAAAAAATAGACGCGCGTTTGCCTCTGCTTTTTAACATCGCACCCAAAGCACCTTACGTTGTAAAAGCGGTTGAAGCATACAGAGCGCAGTCTGCAGCTGGTGCATCATACGCATCTCCGGCGCCTGATGGCTCTCGCCCTGGTATTTTTTATATCAATGCTTATAACTTAAAAGCGCAGCCTAAATTTTTACTCGAAACTTTATCAATTCACGAAGCAGCCCCGGGCCATCACTTTCAAATAGCACTTCAGCAAGAAATAGAGGGCTTACCTGATTTTCGTAAATTTGGTGGCTACACTGTGTTTGCAGAAGGTTGGGCGCTTTACGCAGAAAGCTTAGGCAAAGAGCTAGGCTTATTTACCGACCCTTATATGTGGTACGGACGTTTATCAGACGAGCAATTACGCGCAATGCGTTTAGTGCTTGATACTGGTTTTCATGCAAAAGGGTGGACGCGTCAACAAGGTATAGACTACATGCTTGCAAATTCGTCTATGGCTAAAAGTGATGTAATTGCTGAAGTAGAGCGCTATATAGCATGGCCAGGCCAAGCGCTTTCTTACAAGTTAGGGCAATTTAAAATTCAAGAATTACGTGATTTTTCTAAAAAAGAACTCGGCAATAAATTTGATATTAAAGCGTTCCACACGCAAATATTAATTGATGGCGCATTGCCAATGCCAATCCTTGAGGAAAAAATTAAGCGTTGGGTTAAATCTCAAAGCTAATTTGTAGCGCAAAGCCTGTACTTTGAAAGGGTATTGGCTTTGCGCCATTTACAGCAATACGGTAGAATGCGCGCTCTTTAGGGGGCACGAGTAAACTATGTTTGATCAACAATTAGCAAATACACAATTTTGGCTTAAAAAAAGCTTAAGCGACATGAGTCAAAACGAATGGGAAGCCATTTGTGATGGATGCGGAAAATGTTGTTTAAATACGTTTATTGATAGCGAAGATGAAGACGAATTTACCGCCACCGATCAGTTACGCGAAGGTGAGCAATTAATATTTACTAATATTGTATGTCAGTATCTTGATAACAACACCTGTGGCTGTAGCGAGTACGAAAACCGCCAAACGCTTGTTCCTTCTTGTGTAAAACTCACAAAAGAAAACCTTAAAGACATCTTTTTTATGCCACAAAGCTGCAGTTACCGTCGTTTACATGAAGGCCGGGGTTTGGCTTCTTGGCACCCATTATTAAATAGTGGCGATAAAACAAAGATGCATGAGCTAGGTATTTCTGTAAAAGACAAAACAGTAAAAGATTGCGATGTAAAGCTAGACGACTTTGATTTGTACATTGCAGAGTGGCCAACAAAGGACGCTGAGTAATGAGCAAACAACAAGCGGTAATTGGTTTAATCAATCCTAAAAGCCCGACTAATGTTGGCGGTGTATTGCGTGCAGCAGGTTGTTACGACGCCAAACAAGTGTTTTTTACCGGTAATCGTTACTTAAACGCTAAAAAGTTTCATACCGATACTAAGAACGCACTTGAGCGTATCCCTTTAACTGAAACCAATAGTTTAGAAGCGGTAAAACCAGAGGGCGCAACCGTTGTTGTTATTGAGCTTATTGAAGGTGCAACACCTTTACCTGAGTTTAAGCACCCTGAAAATGCGTTCTATGTTTTTGGCCCTGAAGATGGCTCTGTGCCAAAAGACGTTTTAAAGTGGTGTGATGAAGTGGTATATATTCCAACTATTGGCTGCATGAACTTAGCGGCTACCTGTAATGTTGTTTTGTATGATCGCTTAGCTAAATTAGGCGGCGTTGAGAGTAGTGACGATACTATTATTAGCTCTCGTGATACAAACAATAAAATGAGGTGGCAAAAAAGCTGATTAGTTAAGGTTTATTTGTGCAAAAATGTTAGTTTTGACTAAACTTAAAAACATTATAAATCATAAATAGATACTAAAATGCGCTGGTTTTATTTTATATTATTACTGACAAGTAGTAATTGTTTTGCTGAAACATCAGTTGAGTATTATCAAAATGGTACTCAACATGTTTTAACTGGACATTACCACAAATCAGGAGTGCTCTATGAAGCGAAAAACCCCAAACAAACACTCCATTTAGCCACACTCGATTGGCCTCCTTATATTGGTAATAATTTATGTAATAAAGGCTGGGTTTATCAATTTTCAATTGCTCTATTAAATAGTAAGGGCTACAGCGTATATATTGAATTTTTGCCTTGGGCAAGAGCTGTACGAAATGTAGAACTAGGCAAAGCTGATATATTAATGCCTGAATATTTTATAGAAGATACAGCCCCCTCCGATTATGTTAATGGTAAAACACGTCGAGAATTACTCGGTTTATCTAATTCGTTTAAAGGTGGAGAAATTGCATTTTTAAAAAGGAAAGGCGATACAGACCGTTTCACTGGAAACTTAAAATCGCTTAAAGGGCAAAAAATTGGCGTTGTTCGTGGGTATCAAAATACGCCTGAGTTTGATGCCATGATGGACAATGGCGAGTTTGAAGTTATCACCTCTGTTGATGATTTACAGCTTGTTCAACTTCTGGTTACTAAACGTGTTGATTTGATTATAGGCGATCCTCAAGTTCTTAAATTCTCTGTAACGTACTCTTCTTTAACTAAACCTGAAAAACAATCTTTGCTTTCTTCTATTGAGCAAGAAAGCATTCCTCTGCAATACAACCCTTTATATTTTGCTATTAGTAAGCTTACACCTAAATGGCTTTTAGTCTTAGAGGACATAAATGAAGGGCTTTATCAGTTTCATAATAGTGGCGAGATAGACCGTATTATCAATACGACAAATACTCAATGCAAGCCATAAAATTGGAACGTTCCTTTGTTGCGCTGACTAATTTATATATAAACATGTAGAATCGTTTTCAACTTGTTAATGGAGTGAAAACGACGTGAGTGAAATAAATACAAATCAATCATTCGCGGTCAACGAACAGCCAAATAAAAATTATCTGTTTCCACTGACTGCAATGACGACCCTATTTTTTTTATGGGGTTTTATTACTGTTTTAAACGATGTACTAATACCACGATTAAAAGGCGTATTTGATTTAAGCTTTTTTGAAGCGATGCTAGTACAGTTTTGCTTTTTTGGTGCTTATTTTATTGTTTCTATCCCTGCGGGGATTTTAGTTAAGCAGTTTGGTTACAAAAAAGGGATTTTAACTGGTTTAATTGTGGCTTCAATTGGGTGCATGTTGTTTTATCCTGCTGTTGTAGTACATGAATATTGGCTATTTTTGAGCGCCTTATTTGTACTTGCCGCTGGTGTAACGGTGCTTCAGGTTTCTGCCAATCCTTATGTTGCTGCTCTTGGGAGCGAAAAAACAGCTTCTTCTCGTTTAAATTTGGCACAAGCACTTAATGCGCTTGGTACTACCGTTGGGCCTTATGTAGGTGGTTTATTATTTTTTGGTACAGCAGGTAGTCTAGCTGCTTCTGCAGCAACTGCTGAGTCTGTAAAAGTGCCTTATTTAATGCTTGCTGGTGCCTTATTACTTATCGCTATTATATTTGCCTTTATAAAGCTTCCAGAAATTGAAGCCCATAAAGAGGAAAATAATGCTGCAGTAGAATCTCGTTCATTAACTCAAGCACCGCACTTAACTATGGGTGTACTTGCTATATTTTGTTATGTAGGTGGGGAGGTTGCCATTGGCAGCTTTTTAGTTAACTACTTTGGTGAGGCGCACATAGCAGGACTTGAAGAGCATACTGCGGCTGCACTTATTAGTTATTACTGGGGCGGGGCAATGGTAGGGCGTTTTATTGGCTCTGTATTATTACAAAAAATAGCGCCTTCTAAGGCGATCGCATTTAATGCATTTAGTATTATTGCGCTATTGCTGATCACCATTTTTACTCAAGGTGACGTCGCTTTATATTCAGTATTGGCAATTGGTTTATTTAACTCAATTATGTTCCCGACTATATTTTCAGTTGCAATCGAGCGACTAGGATCATTGACCAGTAAGGGTTCTGGTTGGTTGTGCTTAGCTATTGTAGGTGGTGCACTTGTACCATTACTGCAAGGGTTTATAGCTGACACAGTAAATATACAGCAAAGCTTTTTTGTTCCCATGCTATGTTATGTATTTATCGCATGGTACGGATTAAATGTTGTTCGCTTAGCAAATAAGTGGAAATAATAGACTATACAAGAGTGACTGAATACGTATTCAGTCACTTATAAAGCCACATTTAATAGGAACGTTCCATAAGTAATTAATACGAGTCACAATTTATTTCAATATTAGTCAGTTACCCCCTACAGCCTTTTGTTTTTTAATCCTTTATCCTTATTTTTATACAATAACCTAGTCACAAGCCTTATTTATTAGGACATTTAGCTAAATCTTTGCTAAAACTGTATGGATAATAAAGATAAATAATAAAAAGGATGTATATGCTTAACTCGTTGAAATTTACTTCCAAAGTGACTATTGCAGCCTCTTTAATTTTGGTTTTGGTGCTAGGGTTATTTACTTTTAATAACTACATTGCGATGCGCAAGCAAACCGAGCAGCAGTTAAGCCTAGTATTACAACAAAATTCCGAATCTGTTTCACAAAATATAGCGAGTTGGTTAAATGCAAAGTTGGCGATTGTTATATCAATTGCTAAAACCCATAAAGCTAATGATTCTAAAGCACTCACCCTTTCACAATTAAATACTGCAGAGCTTGCCGGAAGCTTTAAAAATACGTATATAGGTAAATCCAGCGGCACGTTTATATTAAACGATCAATCAGTCGTTTTACCTGCTGATTTTGATGCGACCTCTCGCCCTTGGTACAAATTAGTCGAAAACAAATCAAATACCGCTTTTACAACTCCCTATATTGATGTAACAACTAACGAGCTTACAATTTCAGCGGTAGTACCCATGCAACAAAATGGCCAGTTTAGCGGCGTTGCAGGTGCCGATATTGATATGCAAACCGTGACTAAAATTATTAACGATATTGATTTTTTAGGTCTCGGTTATGGTTTTTTACTCGATAACAAAGGTCAAGTGTTAAGCCATCCTAATGCTAAGTTAAACTTAAAAAATACATCAGACATTTTTGGTACT
Source organism: Pseudoalteromonas sp. GW168-MNA-CIBAN-0100 (assembly GCF_040309225.1). Taxonomy (NCBI): domain Bacteria; kingdom Pseudomonadati; phylum Pseudomonadota; class Gammaproteobacteria; order Alteromonadales; family Pseudoalteromonadaceae; genus Pseudoalteromonas; species Pseudoalteromonas sp. GW168-MNA-CIBAN-0100. The sequence continues at coordinate 195,852 of NZ_JBEOOL010000001.1, forward strand.
AATACGCCCTTGCAAAGTGAGTTTACCCAATACGAGATAAACGGAGAGTCTAAGCTTATCTCGTTTACAAAAATCAGTGGTATTGAAAACGTAGATTGGTACCTAGGTGTTGTCATAGATAAAGATAAAGCGTATGTCAGCGTTTCTAACTTTGGCCAAACTGCGGCTGTTTTTATGGTGATAGGGATCATTACTATCATTATTATGATGCAGCTTTTATTACGCTATTTAATGCAGCCTATGAACCGTTTAAACGATGCCATTAAAGATATAGCACAAGGCGAAGGGGATTTAACAAGGCGCTTAACCGTTGAAAATGATGATGAGTTTGGCGACTTAAGCCATTCGTTTAATATTTTCATCGAAAAAATTCAGCATTCAATAGAGCAAGTAAAAGAGTCAACAGAGCAATTAGATACAGCTATTGAGAGCTTGGTATCACAAACACATTCATCGCTGTCTATGTATGATGATCAAAGTAAACGAACCGATAGTGTTGCAGCGGCTATTAACCAGTTTTCAGCTACATCAATGGATATTTCAAATAATGCAGAGAGTGCATCGCAGCTTGCTAAAAATGCAGATGAGCACTCAACACAAAACCAAGAAGCGTTAAGTCACAGTGTTACAACCATCCACCAGCTTTCAGCTAATATGGAGAAAGCTCAGCAAACTATAAACAGTTTAAATACGCACACAGCCAGTATTGGGCAAGTGCTTGAAGTTATTAAAGGTGTAAGCGAGCAAACTAATCTATTGGCACTAAATGCAGCAATAGAAGCCGCTAGAGCAGGAGAGGCAGGACGCGGTTTTGCCGTTGTAGCAGATGAAGTACGCCAATTAGCACACCGCACTCAACAATCAACGCAAGAAATTGAAGACACGGTGAGCCAGTTACAAAAAGGCTCAAACCTTGCTGTAGAGCTTATGAAAACAAGCCTTCAAGACAGTGAAAAAAGCGTACAACAAGCAGATGCCGTCGGCAATTTAATGAGCCATGTTATACAAGCTATTAAGCAAATTAACGATGCAAATCATTCTGTAGCCAGTGCAACCGATGAGCAAAACCAAGTTGTTAAGTTATTAGATACTGATATTCAAACAATTAGTGCGCTTTCTATACAAGGCAAGGCTAACTTAAATGACACGCTTAACGAATGTACCAAACTAAAACAGCAGTTTAGTGCCTTAGAAAATATGGTTCAAAAGTTTAAAGTATAAAATTAATGACTAAAAAAAATGTGAATAAACCAAATTGGCTCAGTCTAATAAATATCGACAGTGTTTATAGCTCAGACATGCAACGCAAAGCGTTTTCTTTATTTACCATGATTGGGATATCAATTGTGGTGATTGCTGTACTCGTGTTTTTGAATTATAAGGTTTACTCACCGATACTCACTGCTTCATTAATTATCGTTAACATTACAAATATAAGCTGTTCTATCTACTTTATAAAAACGGGTAATCTTCAAGTAGTGGCATTAATAAGTATGAGTATTGTATGCATGATGTTTGTTGCACTTGTTTATACCGGTGGTAAAGACAACACCGCGCTATATTGGCTAATGTTTTATCCTGTAGTGACGTTTGCATCTTTAGGGGTCAGATTAGGTGCTTGGTTAGGTTTTACTTTACTGTTTTCTTGTATTGTTATTTTATACGGCCCTGATTTTGGTCAAGTTAGCTATGGCAATGTAGAAAAAACACGATTTATAGCGTCCTTTTCTATGGTGTTTTTATTCTCATTTATTGGTGAGTATTTTAGGCATAAAAGCCACATGGCTATTGCCGATATTACGCTCGAGCAAAAACAAGATGCTTATACCGACCCCCTTACTGGTATAGCAAACAGACGTTTTATTACCTCTCATTTTTTAAAGCTTGCCCAAACACGCCCAGAGCAGTACTTACCTTTTTCAATTTTGTTAATTGATTTAGATAACTTCAAGTCTTTAAACGATACGCATGGTCACGACTTTGGTGATACGGTATTGATTGAATTTACCAAGCTCCTTGAATCTCAGTTTTTGGCAACTGCGTTAAAAGCGCGTTATGGCGGTGAGGAGTTTGTTGTTATTTTACCGCAGGTTACTGTTCCTACAGCCACTGTAATTGCAAACAAATTTCGAGAGGCTGTCGCAGGGCACGTTATATTTACCGATGACAAGCAGCGTATTTCAATCACCTGTAGTATTGGTATTTCCCAAGTAAATAAAGTAACTGATTATGATGATTCATTAAAACAAGCAGATGAAGCTCTTTATAGTGCAAAGGCTGCTGGTCGTAATAGAGTCGTCTCGAACTAATTGAAGGATTAATATGTCTCAAAGTAAATTAATATATGTTCATGACCCTATGTGTAGTTGGTGTTGGGGTTACTCACCAACCTGGCTTAAGCTAAAATCAGAGCTTGCTGGTAAAGTAGCAATTGAATATAAAGTAGGTGGATTAGCACCTGATAGCCAAGACCCAATGCCACAAAATATGAAAGAGATGCTTGAGGGTACTTGGCATAAAATTTCAGCGCAGTTAGGTACGCAATTTAATTATAACTTTTGGCGCGATTGCCAGCCAAGACGTTCAACGTATCCCGCATGCAGAGCTGCACTTATAGCGCGTAAAGCGGATAAAGAAGCTCAAATGGTGGCTGCAATTCAACATGCTTATTACTTAAATGCGCAAAACCCGTCAGATGAAAGTACGCTAATTAGTTTGGCTGAACAAATTGGCTTAGATAAAAATGAGTTTACTGCGCAGCTAGCATCAAGTGAGCTTAATGATGAACTTAAAGAAGAGTTGTCTTTCGTTCGTACGTTACCTATTCAAGGGTTTCCCTCACTCGTGCTTATAAAAGACAATAAAGCACACCCAATAGAAATTAATTATACCGATTGGCACTATTCCCTTAATCAAATTAATTCAATTTTAAAATAACCCAGCTTGTTTATAGGGCATTTGGTTAACAAATGCTCTTATCATCTTAAAAATCTCCTTGTAAGTCTTAATTGTTACCATTGTCATAAAAGCGACTTTTTTGCGCAACATCCTTGTCATGTTACATCTATAAACTCCTGCTCATTGAAATTATTAAGTCATAAATTATTTATATAACAAAGTTTAAGACCTAAGAAAACAAACTAGCAAATCCGCTAACTAACGAGTAAAGGTGTATGCGATGAAAGGCGTTAAACCATTAATCTTAGCTGGTATTGTGGCCGCAAGTGCAGCAGTACACGCAAACGATTTAGATAAGGTTATTGATAAAAGCAGTGAAATTAATAAATCAGCTGCGCAATCACAAACAAAAATAGACAAGATTGCAGATTCAATGCAAGGGCGTTTACAGCAGTTTAAAACCCTCAATAAAGAAATTGACGGTTTAGCTGTTTACAACGCTCAGCTAACTAAACAGTTAAATAATCAAATAGAAGAGATGGAATCGTTAAACCTGTCAATGGATCAGGTTTCTATTATTGAACGTCAAATTACACCTTTAATGATGCGTATGATCACAGGCCTTGAGCAGTTTGTATCACTCGACGTGCCATTTCTACAAGATGAGCGTGCAAAACGTTTAGCCTCATTAAAAACCATGATGGATCGCGCTGATATCACCTCAAGCGAGAAATTTCGCCGTGTTTTGGAAGCTTATCAAGTGGAAGTTGATTACGGGCGTACCATTGAAGCATATACCGCTCTATTAGAAGTAAGTGGTAAAGAGCGAGAAGTAGACTTTTTACGCATTGGTCGTTTAGAGCTTATTTATTTAACGCGCGATGGCAAGCAAGCAGGTAGTTGGGATACAAACACAAAAACGTTTGTAGCGCTTCCTGACTCTACTATAAGCCAAATTAACAAAGGTCTTCGCATAGCGCGTAAGCAACTTGCCCCAGATATGTTAACTCTGCCAGTACACGCAGCAGAATAAGAGGTTAAAAATGAAATTGTTTACTCAAATGACAAAAAAGGCTCTTTTTGCTGCAAGCCTTACACTAAGCCTAGGTTTTACAGGTAATAGTATCGCGGCAGAGTCAATGAATCTTGACTCGTTACTTAAATCAATTGAAGACGGGAAATCGGTTCAAAGCGCACAAAACAAGCAACGAGAGCAAGAATTTACCTCGCGTCAAAACGAACAAGTGCAAATGCTAAAAGATACACAAGCAAAACGCAGTCAAATGCTTGGTGAATCAGAGCGATTAGAAACACAGTTTGAAGAAAACGAAATTAAGCTTGCTAATTTAACCGATACTTTATCAAAGCGTATGGGATCACTTAAAGAACTATATGGCGTTCTTCAGCAAGTTGCTGGTGATTCAAGCAATAAATTTGCAACATCGGTTGTATCGGCAGAAATTCCGAGGCGAAGTGCTTTTATGGACGATCTCGCTCAAAAAATGGGCTCAACATCAAAGCTTGCTTCAATCGACGATATTGAAAAAGTGTGGTACGAGCTGCAACGCGAAATGACCGAGCAAGGCAAAGTAAGTCGCTTTAATACTACGGTTATAGTCGAAGGTGGTAATAAAGCACAGCAAGAAGTTGTTCGCGTAGGTGCTTTTAACCTTATATCGGGCGGTAAATATTTAGAATACAACCCAGGTACGAATACACTAAGCGAACTAACTCGCCAACCAGTATCGCGCTACACATCAACAGCGGGCGATTTACAAGACGCTAAGACAGGTGTTGTGCAGTTTGCACTTGACCCAACGGGTGGTTCAATTTTAGGTTTACTCGTTCAAGCCCCAGATACTGCAGAGCAAGTACATCAAGGTGGCGCTGTTGGTTACGTAATCTTAGGTGTAGGTTTACTTGCATTATTAATTGCAATTGAGCGTTTTGTATCGCTATTACTTGTTGGTGGGAAAATTCGCCGCCAGCTAAAAGACAGCGTAGCGAGAGATGACAATCCACTAGGTCGTGTTATGAAAGTTAAAGATGACTACCCAAATGTTGCCTACGACACGTTAGAGCTTAAATTAAGCGAAGCTATTTTACGCGAAATGCCAAAAATAACGCGTAACTTAACACTTATCAAAATTATATCGGTAGTTGCACCGCTATTAGGTTTACTTGGTACGGTAACCGGTATGATCAATACCTTCCAAGCAATTACACTATTTGGTACTGGCGACCCTAAACTAATGGCTGGTGGTATTTCTCAAGCACTAGTAACAACCGTATTAGGCTTAGTTGTTGCAATACCAACCGTATTTATTTACACGCTACTTAATACTCGCTCAAAAGGTTTACTGCTTATATTACAAGAGCAAAGCGCCGGTATTATTGCAGAGCGAAGTGAGAAAGGAGAATAAGCCATGGTGCTATTGATTGACTCAATCAATGCTATCCGTGATTTTCTCGACACTGGTGGCCAAGTTCTCTTGGTCATTGGGGTGTTAATCTTCGCGATGTGGTTATTGATACTCGAGCGATTTATTTATTTTTTTAATGGTTTTCGTGGTTATAAAAAAGACGCTAAAAGCACATGGAGTTCTCGCTGTGAGCGTAACAGCTGGAATGCAGAGCAAATTCGTCAAGCGATGATCTCGCGTGCAAGTATGCGCCTAAATACTAATTTACCGCTTATTAACGTAATGGTTGCGTTATGCCCGTTACTTGGCTTATTGGGCACAGTAACAGGAATGATTGAAGTATTTGATGTGATGGCAATTACAGGCACAGGCAGTGCGCGCTCAATGGCATCGGGTGTATCTAAAGCAACTATTCCAACAATGGCGGGTATGGTAGGTGCGTTATCGGGTGTATTTGCATCAACGTATTTACAACGCAAAGCCAAGCGAGAAGTAGAGCTACTACAAGACAGCATGGTTTTAGACCATTAAGCAAAATTTTGATAAGCGGCCCATTTAAAGCCGTTCATCCTAGGAGAATAAAAAATGAGAGCCCCTTTAGGTAATTTAATGCAAGAAGACGAAGCTGAAGAAATAAACATGACACCTATGTTAGATGTTGTATTTATCATGCTTATTTTCTTTATTGTTACAGCGTCGTTTGTAAAAGAATCGGGTATTGACGTAAACCGACCTGAAGCAGCAACAGCTGTTAAAAAAGAACGTGCAAACATATTAGTGGCGATTTCTGACACGGGTGAAATCTGGATTAATAAACGTCAAATAGACATACGTGCAGTGCAAGCCAATATTGAGCGTTTAAAAGCTGAAAACCCGCAAGGTAGTGTTGTTATTCAAGCTGATAAAAAATCAACAACCGATACTTTAATAAAAGTAATGGATGCAGCACGCGCAGCAGGTGTGTTTGATGTGTCGATTGCGGCTCAAGAAGCATAAGGGCAGGCAATGCGTTATTTAGTAGCATTAGTTATAGCCGGTGTAGTGACCTTTATGTTGTTTTTAGGCATGCAGGCACTTATTACTGGTGGCGAAGGTGTAATGAGTGAACCCGCCAAGGGTAACGTACTTGATTTTGTCAGGCTTAAAAAAGAAGAAAGCGTGCAAAAAAAAGAACGCAAACCACAAAAACCACCAACGCCTAAAGAGCCACCTCCGCCAATGGAATCGCCGCAAATGCAAAATAGCGACGCGACTGCGAACGCTAATAACTTCGACTTTGGCGCCAATGTGGATGCAGATGTAAATTTAGCCGGTGGTTTAGCGCTTGAAACAAGTGATGGTGAGTATTTACCTATTGTTAAAGTGGCACCTGTTTATCCTCGTCGCGCATTATCACGTGGCATTGAAGGCTACGTTATTGTTGAATTTACAGTAACTAAGCAAGGTACGGTGCGAGACCCACAAGTGATTAAAGCAGAGCCTGAGTCTCTCTTTGATAGAGCGGCGATGGATGCAGCCCTTAAATTTAAATATAAACCGCGCGTAGTAAATGGTGAAGCCGTTGAAGTTGCGGGTGTTCAGAACAAAATATCTTTCCAAATTAGCGGTTAATTTAGTAATTAACCACGAGTAAACGGACAGAAATGCGAGGCGATTATGAAACTATTTATTAAATCTGTTATGAAATTAAGCCCTACAGCTGAATTTTTAAAATTAACACTATTTTGTACTGCTGCGATCAGTACAAGTATTGTCACACCAAGTGCTCTAAGCCTGATACCAGGGCTAAATGTAGCTACGGCATATGCAGAGCAAGAGCAAAAAACAAAACGTGTACCAGCGCTTCGCGAAAAGGTCTACAGCCAACTCGCACGTGCACAAAAACTCGCTGATGATGGCGATGTTAAAGCAGGCCTTGAAGCGCTTGATAGCATTCAAGAGCGAGCTTCAAGCATGAACTCGTACGAAATTGCGATGATGCATAATTTTTATGGGTTTATTTATTACAACGAAAACGACTTACCAAAAGCGATAGCTTCGTTTGAAAAGGTCGTAGCAGAGGAAGCCATTCCTGAGTCACTTCGTTTAAGTACTACGTTTAGCTTGGCTCAACTGGCAATGGCTAATAGTGATTACAAAAAGGTAATTGCATTTTTAGATGACTGGGACACTATTAACACTAAGCCTAAAACAGAAGGCTATTACTTGTTAAGGGCTCAAACATACTATCAGTTAAAGGATTATAAAAAAGGGCTTGAGTATATATCTCAAGTTATTGCTTTAAGTGACAGCGAAGGTAAAGCCCCTAAAGAAAATTGGTTAGTACTACAGCGTGCCATGTACTACTCACTTAATCAAACTGACAAAGTTGTTGAAGTACTTGAGCGTATGGTAAAGATTTATAACAAACCTGAGTTCTGGGTACAGTTATCGGGTATGTATGGCGAAACTGGGCAAGAAAAAAAGCAGCTAGCCATTATTGAAGCAGCTTACCAGCAAGGTTTTTTAACGTCTAAATCTGATCTACGCCAATTAGCGCAAGTGTATTTATATAACGGCTTAGCATTTAAAGCCGCAGACGTTATGAGTGATGCGATTGAAAAAGGGATTGCAGAGCAAAACGCTAAAAACTATGCCTTTGTAGCTGAGGCGATGATCCAAGCAAAAGAAGACGAAAAATCAATAAAATACTTTGTAAAAGCAGCCGATTTATCACCCAGTGGTAAGTATGATCAACGCTTAGCTGAAGTGTATGTTAATACTGAGCAATACGAGGAAGCGGCCGACGCAGCGCGTAAAGCACTTAATAAAGGTTCACTTGATTTTGAATCAAATGCATTTGTAGCCTTGGGTATGGCTCAGTACAACTTACAAAATTTTGATGCCTCAATTTTAGCATTTGAACAAGCCGAAAAACATAAAAAATCACAGCGTTTAGCGCAGCAATGGATTAAATATGTAAAGCGCGAGAAAGTGCATGCAGAAACATTAAGAACGGCACTGCTTTAAGCTTTAGTAATAACTTTTAAATATAATTTCATAATCGCAAATCCAAACCACACTATTTTTAGTGTGGTTTTTTTATGTTTTTAATAAATTAACTACTTGAATTTTATGTAAATAACTTTGTCATCTTATGTTTATTAAAGTGTAACTGTAATGTCATATAGCTACCGTAAGGTAGGCGCTGCTGATAACTCAAGTGACCTTAAAGCATTACTTAATGTTTTAAGGTGACTTGAGTTTATTTAAAGCACTTAACAAAATAATTAAATACTTTAACGGAGTGAACAATGAAATTATCTGACTTATTTAAAGTTAGTTTGATTGCAACTGCAATATCATTAGCGGGTTGTGGTGGTGACTTAGTTGTATCTGAAGGCGACACAACAATAAATGAAGGCGATACAGTTACTAATGTTGTTGAAGGTGGCAGTGATACAGTAGATGAAACATCATCGCGTGATGATTCTCAAAATGGAACTACGGGTTTCCCTGCTGATATCGACAATGCACTTGTTCAAGGCTTAGCAACGGATGTCTCAAGTGAATTTCCAGCAATAACAGATAAACCAGTGTATCGCTTAAGTGCTGATACAACATTGATTGCTGATGTTTCATTAACTAATGATGCACATTGGATTGTGAGTGGTCGTACTGCTGTGGGTAATGACCGCGCAGATAGTACAACGCTTTATATTCAGCAAGGTACAACGATTATTGGTGAGTCAGGTGATGACTTTTTAGTTGTGCGTCGAGGTTCACAAATTGAATCAGTAGGCACTGCAAGCCAGCCTATTACGATGACATCAATTCAAGATGTTACGGGTAGCGAGACAGCAATTGGCCAATGGGGTGGTTTGGTATTACTTGGTAATGCACCTGCAAACTCATGTGGAGACCAACAAGGTGAAGCAACAGCAGACGAACTTGCTAACTGTGGTGTGTCAGCTGAAGGTGATGCAGGTCAGTTCGGTGGAAATATCAGTGATGATAATTCAGGTACTCTAAAATATGTACTTGTTAAGCAAGCAGGTAAAACGCTTGGTAATGGTGATGAGTTAAATGGTATTACATTTGCCGGTGTTGGCTCTGCAACTACGGTTGATTATATCCAGGTTCATGAAAACCTTGATGACGGTATCGAGTTTTTTGGTGGTACGGTTAATGTAAGTAATATAGTGCTGACTAACATTGGTGATGATTCACTTGATTGGTCTTTTGGTTGGACGGGTTCGGCTACTAATGTTTACATTCAACAAGCCGCTAACGTAGGCGATAACGCTATTGAAGCTGATAACTCTGAGTTTGATTCAAGCGCCACGCCATTAACACTGCCTACTATATCTAACGTAACAATCGTCGGTGCAGAAGGTAATAATGGTATTCGTCTACGCGCTGGTACTGCGGGCGCTCTTAAAAATGTATTTGTAACAGGTCCTGCTACTTACGAAAACTGTTTACGTGTAGGGTCTGATTCAGTTCCTCGCGCTGAAGATGGCACACTAACGATTGTAAACTCTATTGTGGCGTGTCAAACAACGGCAAATAATTTTGGTAGTGAAGTAATTAACGGTGGCGATGTACAATCTTGGTTTGAAGGACAAGATGGTAACCAAGTACTTACGCCTGCAGAGCTTATGCTTGCTGATGACGGTTACACGCCACTTGCTGGTTCACCGCTTATCGCAAATGGTCAAATTGGTGCTTTTGATGGATCAACTAACTGGATGGAAGGTTGGACTGTCGGTATTAATGGCGGCTTCCCTACTGATATTGATAACGCGCTTGCACAAGGCTTAGCATCAGATGTTTCTAGTGAATTTCCAGCAATTATAGATAAACCAGTATACCGTTTAACTGAAGATACAACGTTCACGGCAGATGTAACGCTTACTAACGATGCACATTGGATTTTAAATGGTCGTACTGCAGTTGGTAATGACCGTGCAGATGCAACTATATTATATGTTCAAGCGGGTACAACGCTAATTGGTGAAACAGGTGATGACTTTTTAGTTGTACGTCGTGGTTCACAAATTAATGCTAATGGTAATGCAACTGCGCCAATCACTATGACATCTATTCAAGATGTAACAGGCGCTGAAACAACGATTGGTCAATGGGGCGGCTTAGTATTATTAGGTAATGCACCCGCTAACTCGTGTGGCGATCAAATCGGTGAAACAACAGCTGAAGAATTAGCTAACTGTGGTGTATCAGCTGAAGGTGACGCTGGTCAGTTTGGTGGTGATATTAGCGATGATAACTCAGGTGTTCTTCGTTATATTGTTGTTAAACATGCAGGTAAAACGCTGGGTAATGGCGATGAACTTAACGGTATCTCATTTGCAGGTGTTGGCTCACAAACGAAAGTTGAATACATTCAAATTCACCAAAACCTAGATGATGGTGTTGAGTTTTTTGGTGGCACAGTTAATGTTCGTAACATTGTACTAACTGATATTGGCGACGATGCATTCGATTGGTCATTTGGTTGGTCGGGTCGTGCACAAAATATCTATATTCAACAAAGTTCAGTTGAGGGTGATAACGCAATAGAAGCTGATAACTCAGAATTCGATTCAAATGCGACACCATTGACTAAACCGCTTATTTCTAACGTAACAATTGTTGGTGCTGATGGTACTAACGGTGTTCGTTTACGTGCAGGTACAGCGGGCGTTCTACGAAATGTTGTTATAACGGGCCCTGAAGGTTACTCAAACTGTTTACGTGTAGGCTCAGACTCTGCTGCTAATGCAGAATCGGGTGAGTTGTCTATCGAAAACTCAGCTGTTGCATGTAGTGAAGATAATAACTTTGGTTCACAAGCAATTGGTAGTGGCAATGTGCAGTCTTGGTTTGAAGGTCAAACGGGTAACTTAACGCTTACGGCTTCAGCACTTAATTTAGCGACAGACGGCTTTACCCCAAAATCGGGTTCACCTTTATTAGGTGCTGGTGGGGATTCATCTGAGCTTGACTCGTTCTTTACCAAAACAGATTACATCGGCGCATTCGATGGCGATAATAATTGGATGGATGGTTGGACAGTTGCTATTACACCAAGCTTTCCTGACGATATTGCTAATGCATTAGCACAAGGACTTGCAACAGATGTTTCTGCTAGCTTCCCTACAATTACAGACAAACCTGTATATCAATTAACCTCTGATGTTGTATTTACATCTGATGTAACACTGACTAACGATGCGCATTGGATTTTAAAAGGACGTACAGCCGTTGGTAATGACCGCGCTGACAACACAACACTTTATGTTCAGTTTGGTACAACGTTAATTGGTGAGTCGGGTGATGACTTCTTAGTTGTTCGCCGTGGTTCTAAAATTGAAGCGGTAGGCAGTGTAAATCAACCAATTACTATGACGTCAATCCAGGATATGACGGGCGGCGAAACTACGATTGGTCAATGGGGCGGTTTAGTATTATTGGGTAATGCACCTGCTAACTCATGTGGCGACCAACAAGGTGAAGCAACCGCAGAAGAACTTGCCAGTTGCGGTGTGTCTGCTGAAGGTGACGCAGGCCAGTTCGGTGGTAATGACCCTGAAGATAATTCAGGTACGCTAAAATATGTTGCAGTTAAGCAAGCGGGTAAAACGCTGGGTAATGGCGATGAACTTAACGGTATTACACTTGCGGGTGTTGGTCGTCAGACTGAACTAGATTACATTCACGTTCATGAAAATCTAGACGATGGTGTTGAATTTTTTGGTGGTACTGCAAATATTAGTCACCTTGTTTTAACAAGCATAGGCGATGATTCACTTGATTGGTCATTCGGTTGGACGGGTAAAGCGCAATATGTACTGATTAAACAATCAGACTCTGAGGGCGACAATGCAATTGAAGCTGATAACTCTGAGTTTGATTCAAGTGCAACGCCGCTAACAATGCCAACTATCTCTAATGTAACAATTATTGGTAATGTGGGTGTAAATGGTATCCGCCTACGTGCAGGTACTGCGGGTATGCTTAAAAATGTAGTGGTTACAGGCGGGGCAGATTATTCAAATTGTTTACGAGTAGGCTCTGATTCAGCGCCGCGAGCAGAGGACGGTACATTAACTGTTACTCACTCAATCGTTGCGTGTGAAACCGCTAACAACTTTGGTACGCAAGCAATTGGTACAGGGAATGTTGAATCTTGGTTCTTAGGACAAACAGGCAATTCAGTTCAAGTAGCCGCTGACCTTGGGCTTGCAGATAATGGCTATATGCCAACTGCTGAGTCGTTATTACTTGGTAATGGCTTTGATTCATCAAGCTTAGATAGTTACTTTGATTCTGTAGATTACATTGGTGCGATGGATGCACAAACAGACTGGACAGCAGGTTGGGTAAAAGTAGGCCTTTAACCCACACCACATTATAGCCGAGCGAAAGCTCGGCTAATGTCTTGTTTTGTTTCGGAGTATAAAAATGAAATCTTTTAAACCCTCTACACTTGCTTTATCAAAATTAAACTACGCTGTAATGGCTGCGTTACTTGGTTTATCAGTAAATACAGCCACGGCTGCTGAGCAGCAAGTAGAAGAGCAAGAAATAGAAGAAGTTGTTGCTGTAGGGCAACGATTAAAGGGCAGTGCGGGTGCTGTACTGCAAGAACGTCAAAACCAAGCGTTTGTTGCTGATATTATGGGTGCAGACCAAATATCACGTACTGGTGATGGCGATGCCGCCTCTGCACTTCGTCGTGTTACTGGTTTAACGTTAGTCGATGGCAAATTTATTTATGTGCGTGGTTTAGGTGAACGCTATTCTAGTACTCAGCTAAATAGCATGTATGTACCAAGTCCTGATCCTACTCGCTCAGTGGTTCCTTTGGATTTATTTCCATCTGAAATTATTGAAAGCTTGAGTGTACAAAAGTCATTTTCACCGGATATGCCAGCGCATTTTGGTGGAGGTAATGTAAATATTCGCACTAAATCAATTCCTTCTGACTTTTTATTAAAAGTACAAGTGGGTACATCGTACAATACTTCTAATAGCGATACCGGTTACTTTTACAGTGGCGGTGATGATGACTGGATGGGTCGAGATGATGGTTCGCGAGCATTATCGGATGTGTTTACTACTGCGCTTACCAGTGATGCTGGTCTTGAGGGCAATATAAACACTACGTTAGCTGAGCGTAAAAACCTGATTCAATCGCTTGATTGGGATGTAGGTATTTCAGAAAAGGATGTTGACCCTGCTATGAACTTCTCTATTGCCTTAGGTGATAGATTTGAAAGTGAGGTCGGTACTTTTGGTGTGCTTGCAGCCGTATCTTACGATAACGAGTGGGAAGTAGTTCAAGAGCAAAGCGGCTCAAGCCTTGGTAGCTTAGGCTGTGAAGACAAATGTTTTGCCCAGTATTACGATGGTACATCGACTGAGCAAAATGTACGTTGGAGCGGCACATTAAATTTAGGATATGAGTTAAACTCAAACCATAAGTTTGAGCTTACTAATATTGCACTTCATGACATGAGTGACCGCGTACGTAACCGCGATTACTTTGATGCAAATGAAACCGAAGAAGGTGTCACCGAATTACGCCGAGTAGATATTACGTACGAAGAGCGCGAAATGTTTTCGACTCAGCTTAAGGGGACGCACAACTTTCCAGAGCTAAATAATTTATTTTTTGATTGGTATGGCGGTTTAAGTCGAGCAAACCGTAATGCACCAGGTGGTTTAGATGTTGTTTATCAGCAAAATTTAGTTGATGGCGTGCTTGAATCTGAACAACTACAAGATGTAGCTGCAACAAATATCACCCGTGAGTATCAAGTATTACACGACGATGTTGAAACATTTGGTTGGAATATGGGTATGCCTTTTTATGGTGACGGCTATGAGCTTGAGTTAAAAATAGGCGGCGATTTTTCAGAGAAAAAACGTGATGCAAGTAATGTGAAGTTTGGCATTACGCACCGTGGTATAAGCGATGAGTACTCGTTCGGTTCTAACGTAAGCGATATTTTTGCTGATGAAAACACGGCGAATGACGCTTTTTATGCAAGTGTAACTGGCTCAGGTATTTTTGATGACGGCACCACTGATGGTGATAAGTACAGTGCAGCGCATAAATTAGATGCTTATTATTTTATGGCCGATTACTTCTATCAAAACACTTGGCGTTTTACTGGTGGCGTTCGATGGGAAGATTTTTCTCAAGTATCAGTCGGTTATGAAGCGCATAGTAATTTCTTTGAAAATACACTACAAGAAATCCAAGATGTAGCTATTAATGAAGATAACTTTTTTCCTTCTTTAGCTGTTACGTACATCATGGATGAAGAAATGCAATTTCGCTTAAATTTAAGTGAAACAACCATTCGCCCTGATCTACGTGATGTAAGCTCTTCTTTCTTTGTTGACCCGTTAACTGAGTTTCTGGTGAGAGGATCTCCTAGTTTACAAAGTTCTAATTTAAAAAATGTTGATTTTAGGTTTGAATGGTATATGCCATCAGGTAATAACCTTTCTGTTGCATTGTTTTATAAAGACATTGAAAACCCAATTGAAATGGTTGAGCTTGCGGGCGTAGGGGGAGCATCTCCACAGTTATTAACAGCTAATGCTCAGTCGGGTAAATTGTCGGGTATTGAAGTTGATTTTTTAACTGACTTTGGCTTTATAAATAAAGATTGGTCCTCAGCATTCTTGTCAGGCAACGTTACGCTATCTGACTCAAGTGTTAATTTGGGGATTAATGATTCAGATGGTGTTGACTCACTGTTTGAAACACAGCTTAAAGAAGCCCTTGAGGCCGATACAGTGTCGAATATTGTAACTAACAATGAGCGTCGTTTAGTTGGTCATTCTGAGTGGGTTGCAAACTTACAAATGGGCTATGACTCGGATGATGGATTTCATTCTACTTCACTAATTTATAATGTGTTTGGCCCTCGTATAATTGTACCTGGTACACGTGGTAATGAAGATGCCGAAGAAAAGTCGTTTCACTCAGTTGATTTAGTTTATTCTTACTTCCCTAACTTTAACTCTAAAGTTAATTTTAAGGTTAAGAATATGCTTGGCCAAGAAAAAGAAATTGAACAAGAAGGTCTTACCCTTTGGGGACAAGACACCGGCACTGAGTTTAGTTTAAGTTATAGCTATGAGTTTTAAGCTTTATTTAAAATAAAACTCAAGGAATGAAATAATAAACTTCACTATCTATTAGCTCTGTATTTTAATACAGAGCTTTTTTGTGTTTATGCTCAGTATGAAAAATATTTAAGTTCTGTTTTATTCGCTAGTTTTAGCCGTCTACGAGTGTTAGTTTAGCGTTAATGAAAATTAAATCTCACGCAATGAATTTAATTTTTAATGTATTAAGGCATCTTTTATGAATCAAACAGTGGAACAAACAATGAAAAAAGTAGGATTAGTCGGTTGGCGTGGCATGGTTGGCTCTGTGTTATTAGAACGTATGCAGCAGCAAAGTGATTTTGCCCATATCGACACCACCTTTTTCACCACCTCACAAGCGGGTCAACTAGGCCCAGATATAGCGGGCGACGCAAAACCATTACTAGATGCAAGTGACATTAGCGAACTTGCTAAAATGGATATTATTGTTACTTGCCAAGGCGGTGACTACACCAATGCGGTATATCCAAAACTTCGAGAGTCGGGTTGGGATGGTTACTGGATTGATGCAGCTTCAGCACTGCGTATGAGTGAGGACAGCATTATAGTGCTTGATCCCGTAAACAAAGATGTTATTGAACAAGGCTTAGAGCAAGGCGTTAAAACCTTTGTGGGCGGTAACTGTACTGTATCGCTGATGTTACTTGCATTAGGTGGTTTATTTGAGCAAGACCTAATTGAATGGGTAAGCCCAATGACTTACCAAGCGGCGTCGGGCGCTGGTGCACGAAATATGAAAGAGCTTATTGCACAAATGGGCGCTATTCATGCAAGTGTTGCAGATAAACTAGATAACCCAAGCTCTGCTATTTTAGAAATTGATAAAATAGTAAGTGAAACAATGGCGTCAAAAGACTTACCACAAGACCAATTTGGTGTGCCATTAGCGGGCAGTTTAATCCCGTGGATTGACGTACCTATGCCAAGCGGTCAGTCTAAAGAAGAATGGAAAGCGCAAGTTGAAGCGAACAAAATTTTAGGTTCTTCTAAGCAACCAGTACCTATTGACGGTTTATGTGTACGTATTGGCGCTATGCGTTGTCATTCACAAGCGATGACCATTAAATTACGTGAAGATATTAGCGTAGAAAAAATTGAAGAAATTTTAGCTTCACATAATGAGTGGGTTAAAGTAATTCCAAATGAGCGCGAAATTAGCGCAACAGATTTAACACCGGTTAAAGTAACGGGCACTTTAAGTATTCCTGTTGGGCGTATTCGTAAATTAGCGATGGGACCAAAATACATTAGCGCATTTACAGTAGGCGATCAGCTTTTGTGGGGAGCGGCAGAGCCACTTCGTCGTATGCTACGCATAATTGTTGATGGTGAGTAATATATAATCAGTATTAACAAAAGGGGTTGGCAATTTGCCAGCCCTTTTTAGTTTAATGGCTTATAAAACCGGTTAAGAGGCTTAAACAATACTTTTTTATGAATGTTCACTGTTGTTTATTATTGAACTTAAGTAAACTGTTTACATTGTGCAACAGCCTATTCAAGTAACATTAATGACCTCTCACATAAATAACTTTGCCAATAAGCGATTAGCATTTGTTAGCTCCTATTTTAGTTCTGCAATTGCTATAAACACGGTTGTTTCTTGTTTTCTTATTTTTAGCAGTATTAACCACAGCGCCTCGCAAGAAAAACTTTACTGGCTTTTTACATTATCATTTATTTCATTACTTCGAATAGCCAGCCATGTATTTGTTAACAACACCCATGCTTTTAAATATCATCTGTATTTTATAGGTTTATTATTAACGGCTTTAACATGGGCTGCTTTCCCCATTTTATTTTATGAAAATATGCAAATGCAGGAGAAGTTTGTATCACTCGTTGTTTTTAGCTCCCTTGCTGGTGGCGGTGTAAATGTTTTAGCTTCTGATATTCGTTCCTCCTTGTCGTATATAACCTGTTTACTGGTTCCTTTTAGTATCTTATTACTTTTACAGCCTATTGAAGATGAGAATGTACTAGGTATTTTAGGGCTCGTTTTATGGTTTATTTTGTGTTTTGTTACTGCTGTACGTTCTGCCAAAGATGTAAAGTCATCAATTAATAATGAACTTAAGTTAGATCAATTTATTGAAAACTTAGAAAACGAAGTGCAACTTCGTACCGAACAAATAATCCTTTTAGAGCAAAAAGACAATTTAACTAAATTGTTTAATAGAGGGAGCTTTGTTTCTAATGTCGAACTTGATTTAGCCAATCAAAATTATGATATTAAAGCCGTTTTATTTTTAGATATGGATGACTTTAAAATCATCAACGATAAATACGGCCACGATTTTGGTGACTTTGTGCTGGCCCAAACAGGTAAACGATTAGTTGAAACGCAAACTCAAGGCGATTTTATTGCTTGTCGTTGGGGAGGGGATGAGTTTATTTTTTATTCTCGTAGTAACACCGAAGACGAACTTTTTGACTGTGTTTTTAGATTAGTTAAAACCTTAACGAAAACAGTGAGTATGGATAGCTATCAAGTAAACCCTTCTTTTAAGGTTGGGCTGTATTTTACGCGTGAAAACTTTAATCTTGAAGACGCGATTAAATACGCTGATGTTGCTATGTATGAAGGTAAGAAAAGCCGTAATGAAATATCAGTATTTGACGAGCGAATGCATGAATCGCTTAAAAGAGAAGAAGTACTTCGTAGCTCAATTAAAGAGTGCGTAGAAAAAGGTGACTTTCATCTGTGTTATCAACCTATTGTTGATATAAGTACAAATGAAATAACCACGTTTGAAGTACTACTTCGTTGGCAGTTTAATGATGAATTTATTCCCCCTTCAGAATTTATAGATATTGCAGAGCGATATGGAAAAATTAATATATTAGGTGAATTTGTACTAGAACAAGCCATCGCGAGTTTAAGTAAGTTAAACGCTGTGAATAGTAAGATTGGATTGTCGATTAATGTGTCGGTGTTGCAACTAGAAAACCATAATTTTTTAGATTTTTTGGTTGGGCTTCTAAACAGGTACGCAGTCAAACCATACAATGTGCATTTAGAGATAACAGAAACAGTCATGATCAAAAATTTACCGTATTTGTCAAAAGTGATTACGGCCATAAAAAATACCGGTGTGCGTATCTCTATTGATGACTTTGGTACTGGGTTTTCTTCTATATCTGTTTTAAAAGAGCTATCAGTTGATTACATTAAAATAGACAAATCTTATATTGATAACATTTGTGAATGCTCAAAAGATAAAAGTATTGTATCTGCGGTAACTAACATGTCGCATATGATTGGATGCCAAGTAATAGCTGAGGGCGTAGAAAATCCAGCTCAGTTAACGTTATTACAAAGCTTACAAATTGATAAGTATCAAGGTTTTATATTCAGTAAACCAGTTAGATTTGCCGATGCGCTTAAACTTATTAGTTAGAGCGCTGACTTTTCAGGCACAAAGTTTGTTTTATCTAGGTTCGATTTAAGCGTGCCGTGTGCTTCTGGCTCGCTGCGAGCGGTAACTTCTTTTGTGTTATTCTATTAGCTTACATTCATATGAAAATAACTTAAAACGGAGCAATTTGCCTCGTTTTTTTCATGCTATTTGCCTAAAGATGCTGCCGAAAATTCAACCTAAAAAGATAGGTAGGCCTTAGTAATAATGAACTTTTATTGACTTAATTCGCTTATATGAACTACCTGATTACGCCCTCCATTTTTAGCATGATAGAGTGCTTTATCTGCCTCATTTATTGCGCTTTCAATTGCGGTTTTATTGCATTTAATATTTATTACACCAAAACTTGCCGTAACATTAATTACTTTATCATTAAAATGAATCGGACTACTGGCGAGTGCGTTTCTTAGTTTTTCGGGGAATGCTTTAGCTGTAGGCTCGTCGTTACGTGCTATTAATAAGGTAAATTCTTCGCCACCAATTCGGCCAAACAAATCATCTGGATTTATGCAGTCTTGCATTATTTTCGCCGCTTCTACTAACACCACATCACCTCCTGCATGTCCAAACTCATCGTTTATTTTTTTAAATTTATCTATATCCCAATAAATTAAGCTTACGTACTTATAATTATTAAGTTTATCTTTTAGTTGCTCTTGGCTTTTATTATAAAACCCACGCCTATTTAAGCAGCCCGTAAGTACATCAGTCATTGCAAGATGGTTCATTTTTTCGGCTAAATCAGACGCCATTATGAATATCATAAATACGGCCATGCCGACATGAGCAGCGGGGACAGTCATAAAGTTAATTAATGTATATAGCGCTATATACTCTTCATTCACTTGGCTGCCTTGCAGTAATGCTATGCTTGCTGCAACAAATAACAGTAATCCACATAGCGAATAAGTAATACTAGCGCCTATTTCAGCAGGGAGTGATTTTTGCTTATGCCTGAAAATAATAACCGCACTTAGTATCAGTAAGATCACATCGTAATACACATACAACGACATAAATAAGCCAACATGCACATTTATGGCTGTAAAATAATAAACAGCAGCAAGAGTTACTATTGCCGAGATGATTAAATAGCGAATTTTTATACTCGAATTTACCCTAATGCAATGCCCCCATGTACCAAGTAGCACAGAGCCTACTGAGAAGCTGCTTCCTAACATCCAATATAGTGTGTGAGAGTCAAATAATGGTTCTGCTAATATTGTTGCCCATTGGCATGCAGAGAGTGCGAATGCGATTGTCCAAAGCATGGCATATTGCTTTTTACCTAACGTAAACCACGACATTAAAAATATGACAGACCAAATAACACTGGTTAAAAAGAGGGTAACTAATATATAAAAAACAGGGTTCATGTATTTTTATTCTTGTTTGCGTTAATTTTACTTTAGTAGATGAAAGCGGTTTATTCGAATCAATGCAGGTTATTAGTTGGCAAAACTATAAATAGATAAGCATGGCAATCATTTCATTAAGCGGTGTATTTGAATAGTGGTATATCCCTTGCTGTAGTGACTGTAGTTTAGAGTTTTAAGCTTATATGGCTTTGCTCTATTTGTAATTTTATACCTAACAGGTACTTAAGTTACAAATATTAGTAATTTTTACACGTTTATTTATGTACTTAATTAAAAAGTTTAACTAATTAGAGCCTGTTTATCTTTCGAGGTTAAATGTGCAGCCGTACGTTTGGTTTTTAGGCAAGGTTGAGTCTATGTTGTGTGGTTGTTCTTCATAAGTAGGCGATAACGCAGCATAAATGCCAAACATACGTTGCCCTACATAGAACAGATTTTAATCCTTAAAGGTCAATAGGCCCTCGTTTTTAGCAAAGGAAATTAGAATGCATTTTTCATCTACAACATTTCACGCCAAATATTTTAAAGGTGTAATAGCGCTGATTGTATTGCTTATACTAACGCGAATAGCCGCGCCTTATGTCGTTCAGTATTACGTAAATTATCAGTTAAAGCATACGCAAGGTGTTACGGGGCATGTTGGTGATGTAGATTTGTTTTTATATCGCGGTGCCTACGCAATTGACGACGTTGAAATTTACGCTGTTGATGCAACTTCAGCTCCTAAGCCTTTGCTGAGTATTCAAACTCTCGATTTTTCACTTGCGTGGTCAGCCCTATTAAAAGGGAATTTAGTAACAAATATGGCATTCACGCGTCCTAAAATAGTTATTTATGATAAAGACCCCAATGCCTCTGAGCAAAATAAACAAGTAAAAGACGAAACTACCTGGGTAGGGCTCGCCAATAATTTAGTACTGTTCTCTATTGATACCTTAACAATTGAGCAAGGCAAATTAACTTTAGTTAACTCAACGAATAGTGGTGAAAAACCTACTTTTATATCAAATATCAACGCTCGAATTGAAAATATAACCAACGCGCAAAACCTATCAAAAACACTTGTGACTACTCTAAACGTAGAGGGAGCATTAATGGGCGAGGCCGCTTTGAAGCTTAATGGCAAATTAGACCCTTTTAGCAAGCAGGCTAATTTTGATTTTAACGCAGAGGTACAGCGCTTTTCAGTTAAAAATTTAGACACTGTATTTAAAGTGTATACACCGTTTGATATTGAAGCGGGAGGCAT
This sequence comes from Pseudoalteromonas sp. GW168-MNA-CIBAN-0100, assembly GCF_040309225.1. Lineage (NCBI taxonomy): Bacteria > Pseudomonadati > Pseudomonadota > Gammaproteobacteria > Alteromonadales > Pseudoalteromonadaceae > Pseudoalteromonas > Pseudoalteromonas sp. GW168-MNA-CIBAN-0100. The sequence continues at coordinate 217,396 of NZ_JBEOOL010000001.1, forward strand.
TGATGGCGCTATGGAACTTGTGGCCAAAGATAATAACTTGAATGGTTATGTAAAAGCGGGCGTTCAAAACTTGAGTGTGTTCTCGTGGCGCGAAGATATAGAAAAAGATGACGACGGCATATTTACGGCCATATTTGAAGGCAGTGTTGATTTACTGGGCTCTATCCTCGAAAACGATGAGTCAAAACTTGTTGCTGCACGTATTCCTATAGAGGGACAACTAGATAATACGGATGTTTCGACTTTTCAAGCTGTGATTTCGGTATTAGAAAACGCATTTTTTGATGCGTTTAAAATGAAAGTAGATAACGTTATTTCTTTTGAAGATACGGATGAAAAACCTGATAACGAGGAAAATTAAAGCTCTTTGGTAATTCTATTTCAATTAGATCTTTAAATTGCACCCACTTTTTAAACTTTAAGTGGGTGCTTTAGTACTCTTATCAGATTAGTTTTTGCGGTTACTCAATAGCTCTTTAAGCTCAGCAATTTGGGATTGTAGTTCGTTTACTTGCCCTTGCGTTGCAGGTAATGAGCTGTCGTCTGCGAGCTCTTCTCGCGCTTTGCGGTGCTCCTCACTCATAACTTCTAAAATGGCACCTACCATCATATTTAAAAATACAAATGCGGTTAAAAATATAAACGTAAGGTAATAAATCCAGCTTAGTTCGTACACCGCCATTGTTTCGTACATTATGTCGGTCCAATCTTCAAACGTCGCCACCCTAAACAAGGTAAGCATTGAGATTGATACGTCTTGCCAAAGTACGGGGTTTATTTCAGCAAACATCATGCTGCCCATTGCAGCGTATATATAAAAAATAACAAACATTAATAGGGCTATATAACCCATTTGCGGAATGGCTTTAAGCAATGAGTTAACCAATAAGCGCAGCTCTGGGATCATCGATACCAATCGCAGTACTCTAAATATGCGCAGTAAACGAGCAATTAACATAGTAGAACCAGCAGCAGGATATAAACTGCCCAATACTATGATGGTGTCGAATATATTCCATCCTTTAGAAAAAAAGTGTTTTATGCCTTTACTTGCAATAAAGCGGATTACTAGCTCAATTAAAAAGAATGCGGTAATGCCAACGTCCATCCAATTTAGAGCAAGCTCTACGGTAGGATGTAGTGAGTAAGTGTGCGCACCGACTGTCAGGGCAGAAACAATAATTACAGCTATAACAAATGATTGAAATATCTTGCTTTTGTCTATACGCTGAAACAACTTTTGTAACTGCGACATCATAGAAATAGATCCTTTGGAGATTAAGATTTTATGGCGCTAATATACAATAATATTGTAATAATTTAACGCTTTTTCGATATAGAAAGTGTAAGGAAATTTAATGTTTATCAATAAACTAAAAAGTAGCGCATTACTTATTGTTGGATTATGTGTTTTAGCTGGTTGTAGCTCTGACGCGCGTTTTCATGAAGTTCAATCGGCGCGCCTTGATGAGTGTAACTATAAAGCCGACAAAGAATATTACGAATGCCTAGATAAACAAGACTCTAACTACGAAGAGTTTAAAAAACAGCAACAAGCAGAAACTAAATAAGTAACCTTTATATTTATGACTAAAACTCAAAAGCAGCGCGATAAGCACATTCGACTAGCACTTACTAATGCATGCGAGGCAATAAAAGAAAGCGTAATTGGTTTTGATTATCTAACGCATACCATCGATTTAAATAACGAGGCCAATACGTTAAAAGTACAGTGCTATTTTAACGATGATATAGCCCTTGAAAGTGCAAAACCGCAACTTAACGAATTAACAGCTATTATACTTAACGAGTTAGCAGTTATTAAGTTGAACGCAAAACCAGCACATATTTCATTTTCCGCCAATTAACAGAGCTTTTGTTGGTTTGATAGCACATGGACGTTATAATTAGATAAATTATTTTTAGGGTTTAAATTATGGCTGTTCCTACGCGTTCGCAAATTTCACCAGGTACCACAGTAAATATTGTATTAAAAGAAGATCAACGCAGCGGCACATTAACTGAGGGTGTTGTTGAGCGCCTTTTAACAAAATCACCAAATCACCCACACGGCATTAAAGTACGTTTAGAAGATGGTCAAGTTGGCCGAGTAAAAGAGATTTTATAATGGCAGCGTTAACAGAACAGGCTTTTTGGGAATTAGTAACAACGCCTGATTTAGGGCTCGATCCGCAAAGTGTGAGCGATAGCCTAAAAACTAAACTTAATGATTTAAGCGATCAACACCTTATTGATTTTGATAAGCATTTTGGCATACATATGCGTAAGTGTTTTACCTGGGATTTGTTTGGTGCCGCCTTTGTGATGGCTGGATGTAACGACGATTACGGCTTTAGCGAATTTAGATGTTGGTTAATTTCGCGCGGTAAAACAGTATTCGAAAACGCCTTAGAAAATGCTGATTCTATAGCGCAGTGTACACCTGTTTATTACTTAAACGAGCAGCCTTATCCGTACATTGATGAGTATGACTTAATAGCCGGTTTATTATTTGAAGAACGTAACGAAGACGAATTGCCGTTTATCCCTTCTGGCAGTGATGAGCCCAAAGGTAAACGTTTTAAAGACAAACCTAAGTTTTTAAAGCAAAGCTACCCTTTATTATTTGCAAAGTACTGGCAATAAAATAAATACCAATTCGTATAACTAGTTAAATAATCTAATGAGTTCAATTGACCCTTACAATTAGGCGCATTGGTATAAATCGTTTTGTTGTTTAAGTACGTATTAAATAAAGTGCTTAACAACAAAATGGTTTGTAATGAGTATCTAGGGCATGTTTACCTTTGGTGGTTGAATTTGTTCAATCCAAGAAGGATTTAATCGCGGCGCGACATTTGTAACCTAGTGGGCTCGACAACTGCTCCTGCGTTATTCTAATGGCTTACATCCATGTAAGAATAATAAAAACCGAGCAAAGCTTCCGCGTCCTACTCACGCGCTTGCTCCTGTAATACGACTTCTCTCCTTTTATAGTAAATCTCTGTTATAGTTGTTAAAAGTTATAAAAGCTAAGTGATTAGGCATTTTGCTATTATTTAACACGCTGACTCACGAGGATACACCCACGAAATGAAATATTTAACACTCGCTTTATTAACTGTCGCTTTTACAAGTGCAAATGCTTTTTCTGAGCCGAGTAATAAAACACGATTTATACCGTTTTTAAAGTCAAAATTGGGGACATACGAAGTTGTGTCGACCAATTCAGGGTTATGCGTTAATAGCGATTTGAGTTTGACAGACGAAAGTGATTTAAGTGCAGGTTTTAAACTTGGAGAACAAATTGTATTTGGATCGCTCCACAATGGTACTCGCACTATTAAAAAACCAAACTTTTGTTTTATAACCAGTACGCTTAAATATAAAAGTGATGGCCTTGAAAACGGTTTAAGAATGAGCCGTTGTGAAAACCCTGCAAACGAAAAAACAATCAGTCAAAGTATCAAGTTTTTAGCTGATAACACACTAAAATACACATTAAGCGAACCTAGTGTAGAGTGCACATTTAAAAAAGCAGATGAAAGTAAATAAAGCATCTAGTAAGTAGCAAATCATTCGCAGTATATTTTAGGGATATCGCGCCAACGCGTGGTGTACTGCGGCGACAAAAAATCACGGTTCATGTGCCACCGGTCATTTAATTTACTACTAGCTAAACTAAGCATTCCTTTCCCATACCGTGTATTTATAGCATCTAGGCAACTCATTAATTGTGGGTTGTCAGTACGTTGGTTAAACAAATCACTTTGTTGAAATTGCTGTGACGTAAGTTCTAAAGCGCCTACACCACACTTGTAAAACCTAACTGCAGGTTGGTATATTTGATCAAATACCTCAGATACAGCATTAGCCATCACGCAGGTGTCGTTAGTGGGTGAGGGGAACTTATACACAAACGACTTTTTATAATATCTATTTTCGTGCGCGCCACTGGCTGCAAAAATATAAAGCTGGTGAGTGAGCGAACGTTGCACTCTTAGTTTATTAGCCACTGTGGTTACATGGTTAATTAGCGCCGTTTTAAGGGCTGTTGGCTCGCATATGCGCTCTCCAAAACTACGGGTCGAATAAATCTCCCGCTTGTCTTGTCGTACATCATCCCAGTTTAAACATGTTATCCCGTTAAGCTCGCTTACTGTACGTTCAACAACCACACTAAATGCACGGCGCATTGCTTTAGGGTTTTGCTGAGCAAGATCCCAAGCGGTGTGTATATTCATTATTTTAAGCTTTTTAGCTAGTCGCCGGCCTATTCCCCAGACATCTTCGCAGCTCATTCTTTGTAAAATAGCTTGGCGAGTTTGCTCGTTATTTATTACTGCTACACCATTAAAACCACTGAGCTTTTTAGCGGCGTGGTTAGCGGCTTTTGCTAAAGTAGGGGTCGGGCCAAAACCAACACCCACAGGAAGCTTTGTTTCGCGCCATACTGTGCGCCTTATTGTATGGCCGTATTCATGCCAGTCTTTAATTAATGATGTGTAGCCATTAAAGTGCAAAAACGATTCATCAATACTGTATATGTGCTGTGTATCGCAAAAGCGGCCAATAATATTCATCATTTTGTCGCTTAAATCAGCATAAAGCTCGTAATTGCTAGAACGAATAACAACGTTGTTTTGCTCAAGCAAATGCTTAACTTTAAAGTACGGGCCAAATTTAGGAATATTTAAGCGCCGAGCAATAGGACAAATAGCGCATACACAGCCATCGTTATTGGTAAGTACAACCACGGGTTTGGATCGAATAGCAGGGTCGAATACTTTTTCGGCACTGGCATAAAATGACACAGCATCAACTAAGGCATACATTTTAGTAACTCTGGGCTTTGCCTGTGCATTCTTATTGATAGCGTTACTACGCCTTCGAGCTGAAACTCGTCTGCAGAGGTTAGTTGTACAGGCTTATGTAAAGAAGAAGCTGAAAGCAGCCGCGCATTGGTTTTATCAAGCAGTTTGCATACAAAAAGACCATTTAAGTTAGCAACAATAACGTCACCATTTTTTACCGGCTCTGCACGGTCGATAACTAATAAGTCACCTTCAAAAATTCCGACTTCTTGCATAGAGTTACCCGATGCAATACCAATAAACGTAGCATCTGGATGCTTTATTAAAAGCTCATCAAGGGTTACACCTAGCTCGGTGTACTGCGCTGCGGGGGATTCAAAACCACACACGCCTGCTTCTATATAAATGGGAATGACAAACATAACACAACCTAAAACGCATGCACTGTATAAGTGTACAGTATATGCGTTTTGTGTAAGTTATGCCAAGAATGTATGGCTGATCAATCCATGTTTTTGATCATTTGTTGTGCGGTATCTAAAAAGTCTTTGATTTGTTGAGGGTTTAAGTTTTTACACATTTGATTATTTATTTTCTGCTCTGAGGCTAACAACTTATCAAAAAGAACTTTACCTTGCTCTGTGAGCGATAAAATAAAGCAGCGCTTATCGTGCTCACTTGCCTGTTTACTTATTAAATTTAAGCCAATAAGATCTTTAATTAAACGTGCTATTTGCGCTTTGTCGCGCTGCGTTTTAGTAACAATATCGTTAGCCGTACAGTTATTTACGTTCGCGATAATATGTATGCAGCGTACGTGCATAGCATTAATACCAAGTTCGCCTGCGTTAATTGCTTCACGAATTGTTACACGGTAATTTTGCATTAATTCAAACAGCGTATTTGATAAAGGTGTATTCATAGAACTCTCAATATAGTTGACAAAGTGAATTAACTTGTTGTAGTTGATTTTATCAACCAATGGGGCGTTGTGCAATACCTGCTTTTTATAGCAGGTTGGTATTAAAGTCTAAGTTTTGTAAAACGAGGTAATACATGAGTAAACAAGTTCGCAAAGCCAACGTATTAAGTACACAGCAAATCACACCCCACCTACAGCGTATTGTTGTAGGCTCTGATGATTTTAACGACTTAACCTCACAGTACATTGGTAACTATGTAAAAGTACTATTTCCAAAAAATGGTGAAGTAGATTTTAACTTAAAAACAGCGTGTATGCGATCTTACACAATAAGGCATGTAGATGCACAAACAGGCGCGCTAACGCTTGATTTTGTTATAAATATGCACCAAGGTCCGGCAACTGACTGGGCTAAAACTGCAAAAGTAGGCGACGAGCTAGGCATTGCAGGCCCAGGCCCTAAAAAGCTAGATAATTATGAGCATTCGCATTATGTATTACTAGGCGATTTAACATCGGTAAATGCAATAAAAGGGTATGCGCAGCAATTACCTTTAACTTCAAAAATTGATGCTTTTGTACATGCGCCCACTGAGCAAGACATTATTGATTTAGAAACAAGCCGCGATATTAATTGGCTTGTTACCGACAACGCTGACGAAGCGCTACTTAGCGCACTTCAAAATTTGCACATTACAGCAGAGCTTCCCATTGTATTTATGGCATTGGAGGCTGGGCTTGTACGTAGGGCAAAAACACTGCTAACAGAGCAATTTAATATACCGCGCAGTAATATTGTTTCCTCAGGATATTGGAAAAAAGGCGTGGATTCAGAAGGCTATAAAAAGCAGCGCCAACGTGATGCACAGCTTGCCTGAATACCTTAGAGCAAAATAACATATACCTATTTTGCTTTAATACCTCTGCCTAACTTGAATTGACCTAATAGCAGACCCATTTAAGTGTTTTATGCTAATGATGTAATCCATTATTAGCATGCATTTTTAGGAGCTGCTATTTTGTTAAATTCCATTCCTTTTTCGTTATTAGAACTTGCCCCCATGATCAAAGGGGACAGCGTTACTAACACTCTTCATAAAAGTACTAAATACGCACAACGCGCAGATGAGCTTGGCTTTAACCGCTTTTGGCTTGCTGAGCATCATAATATGCCAGGTATAATTTGTGCGGCCACTTCAATTTTGGTTGGTCACATTGCAGGCAATACTAAAAAGATACGGGTTGGATCGGGCGGTATTATGCTGCCAAACCACTCACCTTTAGTTGTTGCTGAACAATTTGGTACGTTAGAGAGCTTATATCCAGGGCGAATAGATTTAGGGCTAGGGCGTGCACCAGGTAGCGATCCTGTAACAAGTCGTGCACTAAACAACGATATGAGCCGCGCAGAAAACTTTCCAGGTGAAGTAACTGAGCTGCAAACATTGTTAGGTCCTTACAATGGTACGCATCCTATACGTGCTATACCGGGCGAGAACACAAACGTTCCTATTTGGCTATTAGGCTCGAGTTTATTTAGCGCGCAGTTAGCGGCGCAAAAAGGGTTACCGTATGTATTTGCAGGGCATTTTGCACCGCGTTTTGTGCACGAGGCAATAGCGCTGTATAAGCGTGAATTTAAAGCATCAAGCGTACTTGATAAGCCATACGTCATGCTTGCACTGCCTTTAGTAGCAGCAGACACCGACGATGAAGCGCAATACTTGTCGACTACTTCTAAACAACGTGTGCTCGAACTCATACGTGGTAACGAGCTGTGGCTAAAACCACCTGTTGAAAGCATGGATGGGTTGTGGAGCGAACAAGAACGCGCTCATGTAGAGAACTTTTTAAGTCTAAGCGTAGTAGGCGGACATGTAAGTATTAAACACAAGTTAGAGATGATAGCGAAACAACTAGAAGTAGATGAGTTTATATTTACCAATGATGTGTTTGATAGTGAAAAACGCCACCGTGCACTCGAAATTTTAATGGAAATAAAGCATTAGCTCAAAAACTATTAATTTAGATAGTGTAGTTAAGCAAGCGTACACCTTGCCTCTGTTAATGTTGCAGGCATCAATTAAAGAACATTCATTTATACATTGAATTAATTTATGTGATGTCTGCAAAGTTTAAAATCAGTCTTTTTTTAAATAACTAGCTTATAGTAAGTGGATTTAGTAACTATATAGCGTTCTATTTTATCAATCGAACTGATTTAAATAATCAATTTTAAGATATCACTTTTATTTTTTATAATGTATGTATTAAGCCAAACATCATTAAATAAAGGTAGGTTCACCGTGAAGTCTCTAAATAGCGCAACAGCTAATTCAGTTAACAAAACAGCGCAACCAAAAGTTGCACTGATTGCTGAAGGTGGCGGGCAGCGAGGGATCTTCACAGCTGGCGTACTTGATGCGTGGTTAGAGCAAGAATATGACCCATTCGATTTATTCATTGGCACCTCTGCAGGTTCGCAAAACTTAACTAGCTACTTAGCGCGTCAAAAAGGCTATGCCAAACGCCTAATTAGAGGGCTTTCGCGTAACAAACGTTTTTTTCAGCTTGGTCGCGGATTAGTGGGTAAACACATAGTTGATTTAGATTGGTACTTTGACAAAACCACCGAGGTAAAAAGAGCCATAGATTTTAAAACAGCTAAAACGAGTTTAGGCGCGCGTGAGCTACTTATAACAGCCACTAATGCACGAGACAGAAAAGCATATTACCTATCACCTACAGGTGAGAGTGGTCAATGGCGTGATTTGTTAAAGGCTTCTAGCGCACTCCCGTTTTTATACAAACAAGGTGTAAAGTTAACACCTTGGTTAAACGCAGAAGCAGCTAACGAAATACACCTTGCTGAAGAGCAAGTACAGAGCGATTTTTATCTAGACGGCGGTTTAGCCGCTCCATTACCAGTGCGTGAAGCTTACAACCGAGGCGCTCGTAAAATTGTTGTAATAAGAACGGTTGACGCTAATTTTCAAGCGCAATCTGCGTGGGTTCAAAAGCTAAAATCGCTTGCAACTGTATCAGGTTACTGCCCAAAAACTTTAGACTATTTATTACAGCACGAGCAGGCCTATTTGGATGAACTTGAGTTTATTGCAAACCCACCAAGTGATGTGGAAATAATACAAATCTTTGCAGACGAAAAGCTGCATAGCAAATTATTAGGTAGTTCAAATAACGATTTACGTTTTGATCATAAATTAGGCTTAGATGCTGGTCGCTCATACTTAGCAATGCAAAACTTACAGGTTAACAGTAATAACTATTACAGTGCACCTACACAATACAGCTATAACTAATTAAAAATAATTTAAAAATAGCGCATAACTTTATGCGCTATTTTTTTGCCATTCTTAATCCTCGTTACGCCTCATATAAACCTTACTGCATCAAAATAAAAACTATTGCATCTTGCACGCATACGCAAAACAAAACACTGAATATTAAAAAGATATTATTGATTTTTTAACTAATCAATATAAAGTGTAAGTGTGATTTATTATTCACATTTATAGAAATAAAATTCAGCACTAAATGTGCTTACTTACAAATTATTAAACATCAATACACACTTCACTATGGGGTAAAGCCAAACTTAAACACTATTATGTTTAATGCATAATGAGCTGCCGGATTTTTTAAGTTAAGTAGCGCCACATGCAGAGTTTAAAGTCGGTGCTAACATAAAGTAAAAGTATAAAATAAAAAGGGATTAGTAATGTTCGATACCGTCGTCAAAAGTGTAAACAACCTTTTATGGGGAGAAGGTCAGGTACTTATTTATATACTTTTGTTTACAGGTATATGGTTTTCGGTACGACTAAAAGCAATTCAAATACTTAAATTTAAACATATGTTTAGCCTTTTAAAAGGCAGCAGCAAATGTAAAAAAGACGACATTTCATCATTCCAAGCATTGTGTACAGGGCTTTGCGCACGAGTAGGTACTGGTAATTTAGCCGGTGTGGCAGTGGCAATTTCACTTGGCGGCAGCGGCGCTATATTTTGGATGTGGGTAATAGCCATATTGGGTATGGCTACAGGCTTTGCCGAAAGCGTACTTGGGCAAGTATATAAAGTGCGCGATAGTGGCGGCGAATTTAGAGGCGGCCCTGCGTATTATATTCAACAAGGTCTGGGTAGCCGGGCGTTTGCAATTGTGTTTGCCGCGTGTTTGTTTTTAGGTTACGGCTTTACGTTTAGCGCAATGCAAACGAACACAATTACCGACGCGCTTAACTACGCGTTTGAAGTTCCTACATTTTATTCTGGCCTAGTTATTACCGTACTAGCAGGCTCAATTATACTCGGTGGCTTTAAGGCAATTGCCCGATTTGCAGAGCGTGTTGTGCCAATAATGGGCATTGTGTTTGTACTTGCCGCCGTTATTATTACGATTATAAATTTCACGCAAGTACCCGCCATGCTTAAAGATATATTTTTATCGGCGTTTGGTTTACAAGAAGCCGGAGCGGGTGCAATGGGCGCTGCCATTAAAAACGGTATTCAACGTGGTTTATATTCTAATGAAGCCGGTGCAGGTAGTGTTCCGCATGCTTCAGCAAGTGCCAGCCCAATTCCTAATCACCCAGTAACGCAAGGTTACATACAAATGCTAGGCGTATTTTTCGATACAATAGTACTGTGTAGCTGTACCGCTGTGATCATTTTATTAGCCGATATAGACATAAGCGGTGAAATGGAAGGCATTCGTTTAACACAAAGCGCGATGACCGCTCATTTAGCACAAGGTGGTGTTTATTTTGTCGCAGCTGCTATTACCTTATTTGCTTTTACATCGGTGGTGGCAAACTACGCCTATGCAGAGAGTAACTTGCACTTATTTAAGCTCGATAACAAAGTAGGGCGCGGCATTTACACTTTGCTTTATTTATCAATGATGTTGTGGGGCGCGTCGGCCACATTAAAAGAAGTCTGGGATTTAGCCGATATTGCCTTAGGGTTAATGACAGTGGTTAACGTTATCGCTATTATACTGTTAACGCCGACTATTTTGTCTGTTACGAGCGATTACCACGCACAAAGAGACAAAGGTTTAGAGCCCGAATTTAAAGTAAAAGATGTAAAAGTACAGGGCAAATGCGAAGACGGCGTTTGGGATTAATTCACGTACTTTAAGCACACTTAACTATAAAAAGCGGTTTTATGGCAACATAAAGCCGCTTTTCATTTTGCATAAATATTCACTTTCAGTGTTGTAAAATAACTGAAGCAACCAAAATAAAAGGCACAATTTTTTAGATGATCGAGATTCACGCAGGGAAAACAGCGGCTAAAATTATTAACGAACAGGGCTTTAAACCTGAACTTTTCACCTCTTTTTTAGGTGCAAGTGGCGGTCCTAAATGGTTTACATTATTTGGCTTAGATAAATATATTTTTGGTGAATTTTTTAAAAACCGTACCCAACCACTTAATTTAATTGGATCATCTGCTGGCGCTTTTCGCTCTGCGTGTTTTGCACAAAACGATCCTGTTGCTGCGATTGAGCGCTTAGCAAAATCGTATTCGCAAACTCGATATTCAAGTAATAAACCAACACCTAGTGAAATAACAATAAAAGCGCGCGCATTACTTGAAGATGTTTTTGGCGATAACGGCGTAACCGAAATTATAAATAACCCAACATTTAAAGCGCACTTTATAGTAGCAAAATCGAATGGCTTTATTGCCAGCGAAAATAAATTAATACAGTTAATGGGTTTATCAAAAAGTTATATGTTAAACCGCGTTAACCGAAAATTATTAGGATCACAGTATGAGCGCTTTATATTTGGCCCAGCAACAAGTGACTTATCAATTACCGACAGCTACAATTTTAAAACGCAAAACATAGCGCTTACTCAAAATAATTTGAAAGATGCGTTACTTGCATCGGGTTCAATACCACTTGTTATGCAAGGCATAAAAAATATTGCAGGCTCACCTGTTGGCATGTATCGCGATGGTGGAATTATTGATTACCACTTTGATTTAAAAATTAATAATCCAGGACTCATTTTGTATCCGCATTTCAATTCAGAGCCAAAAGCAGGGTGGTTTGATAAAAACCTAAAGCGTAAAGTATCGCCACTTAATTACGACAACGTGGTAATGCTAGCCCCATCCAAAAATTTTGTAGCAAGCTTGCCGTACGGAAAAATTCCAGACAGAAACGATTTTACCGATCTTGATGCAGACACGCGTATTAAATATTGGAATATAGTTTTTAGTGAAACAGAAAGGCTAGCTGAAGCGTTTGATAAAAAGTTAAAAATGTTATTAATTTTTAAAAATAAAATATAGTTTTATTAGTTGCTATAAGAAGTCAGTTAACATAATTAATTTTAATCGTGTTAACAGACTTCTTCTATAACATTTAACCCAAGCTTTTAAAGTCGTAAGAATAGATGTAAATGGTTATTTAGATATCTCTTCAATGTACTCCTGAAGTTTATTTTCAGCATTATCCTTACCAAATAGAATTTGGCAGACTTCATGTAAACCAGGATCTGAAAGAATATCTTCTTTTCTTACAACCAGTGAAATTTTAGAACGTCGACGTAAAAAATCACTGAGTTTAGTTATCATTTCCCGCTCAGCAGCGTGTTCAATTTCCACACGTAAGTACTCCGAATTCTTAATAAGGAGTTCGCCTTTTTCAGGTGCTTCACGAATTTTTTCTAGCATGTTAATCGCATTTCTGCCGTAACGTCTCCAAAACCGCTTACTAAGTACCTCTGTAGATGTTTTAGGTGTTAAACCATCCAAATTCATTAATTTTGCACGATGCATGAACTCATTTTTAACGGTGTCGTCAGGTTCACCGTACCATTTGTAATCTTCATAAGGTAACTTAATACCTAATCCAGTGACTAAATCAGCCACTTCATCGCCTACATTAATACAATCTGTTAGTTTTCCGCCAAAGATAGAAAGATATTTTTGATCACTATTTGTATCTATAGCGTGCTTGCGCGATAATTGCACCCAGTCAGCCTTACCATTACCGTCTTTTTTAATTGCTAATGGTCTAACTCCACAGCGCTCGGCTATAATATCACTTTTTGTAATTGGCTTTTCTAACTCTAATAATTTGTTAGCATTATCAAGCACAAAGTTTCGATCCTCATCAGTCACTTGTGAGTGCGGACTATGAACTTGTGTATCGGTTGTACCAATACACGTTTTTGGGCCCATGGGGATCACAAAAAACAACCGACCATCATCTGCAAAAAACGTCAGTACTTTGTTACTGTTAGTTACCTTATCAACAATAAGGTGAATACCTTTTGAAAATACATGGTGATGTGCTGTGGTTTGACTATTTGTATTGTTAATAGGATCAACAAATGGGCCTGCTGCGTTAATAATAACTTTAGAGCGGATAGTAAACTTCTCTTTAGACATCTCGTCTACTGCATTTGTAGTCCAAATATCATTAGAGCGAGTAGAGCCCTGCGAACTTACGTAGTTAGCGGCAATACACCCATGGCTCATACTAGAGCGAATAAAATTGAAAACAAAACGAGCATCGTTATCCAATAAAAAGCTGTCTGAATATTCAAATCCAGCCTCTACATTTTTTGTGTTAATGACTGGCTCTGATGATTTTATTTTTTTTGCATTGAGGTATCTAGGAGATTTAGTAAAAAAACGTCCCATAAACCAATAGAGAATAGTACCTAAATAAACAAAGAATGCCGGAAATCTAAAGCCTTTTTGGATACTTGTAAAAAAGCGAATTTCTTTAACAGTAGAAGGATAGCTACGCATTAAATGGTTTCTACTTTTACAAAGTTTATTAACCAAATTATATTCATGACTTTCTAAATATTTTATGCCACCCCAAGCTAAATTTGATGAGTTTGAACTAGTGAAACCGGCAAAATCACCTTTGTCTATCAAGGCAACTCTAGCGCCCTTAGCGGCTAAAGCGGCAGCAGATACAGCACCGTTAATACCCCCTCCAATAATCAAAACATCATAAATATCTTGGGGAAGTTTTTTAATATTGTTGTCTCTAAGTTGACTCATTTGTTGAATTACCTATTTTAATATCAAGCTATTTAGACCAGCTCAATTAAATTTAAAGTATTAATGTCCTAAACGGTATTTATCGTGCTATCAAAACTTATACTAGGCATGCAGGTAAGTAAGTATACGAGTAATAATAAAAATACTTTCGATATTTTTATTATTTAACTCAAGATTTGTTACCCAACATTTAAGTACTTGACACAAGTAAGCCTTCAAACGAAATCAAAAATTAATTGATCTGATTAACAAGGATGACCAAGCTACTGCAGATAACTATTGTATTTTAAGACTCTGAATAGCTATAACAGTACGAAGTTATTATTTACTTCGGTTTTCTTTTTATTAAAAATAACATTTAATAACGAACATTTGCAAACATTAAAGTACATAAATGAAAATTAGTCTAGCTATATCAAACCCACCGTAAAGCAATAAAAAACTTAGGAGTTTAATTTTTTCCGCTATAGTTTTTTGACACCCCATTAAATCAATAGTTACTACGGCGTTTTGATATCCGATAAATCAAGCAAGGCTGGGCCAGTTGGAGGTATATTGTTAGCTATCTTTATTTTTCTTGATACAACAGCTATTGCCGGCTGAAAAGCGCTTGTTATATCGATTGTATGTCTCTTTGGTTTCTTATTATTAAAGCCACAAATAGTTTTACCATCTATGGCTATAACGCCAACGTTTGTTGCTATATGTGCAGCCTGTGTCCAACGTATAAAATTTTGTTGTAATATCTATCCTATTAAAAGCATGATCATTTTATCTTCTTAAATAACTCTCTACGTTAAAAATTATTAATAGCTGACAGAATAGGGGCAGGAGGGGGAGCAATACAGGAAAATGCAGAGAGCAATTGGAGATAACAACTCTATGTCATAATTTTTCTTTGTTATCGCGCTATTTCCTCAGCGCTATAATAGATCACTAATTTAATACAATAGGTATGACTTTTCAGATGATATAGGTGAATAGTACCATCTATAGTGTTGTGAACTGGAAGACTACTTTCAAATGAGACATATTTTTCAAGCAAATCAATCTCATTATTAGCAACGTATTCAATGTTTTTCATCCATCTTCGGTGCAGATCACACCTACAACGAGAATGAATAAGATAGCATGAAGCTTATATTCGACTTTAGATTGCAGTTGTTCGTCGGATATTATTGAAAAATGTTCATCAAAAATTAATTGTATGGGACTTCTATTTATAAGAAACCTATTCGATCATGCTGTAGCTAAAATGGAAAGCTCATGATTTCCCCATGATGAGGGAAAATCTATTTAACTGTTATGTTAAGCTTTTACCGAGCGATATGCAGTTCGACATCGTGCTCATTGAGTAAAGTAAGTATACTTTCGGGTGGCTGAGCATCGGTAATAAAGTTATCTGCCTGTGAGATATTACCTAATTTTACCATCGCATACCGACCGAATTTAGAGTGATCTGCAGCAAGTAAAACTTTACGTGAATTTTCAATGATTGCCTGGGCTACGCGCACTTCACGATAGTCAAAATCAAGTAACGCACCATTTTCTTCTATGCCACTAATACCTATAATGCCAAAATCCATACGAAATTGTTTAATAAAATCCTCTGTGGTCTCACCAATAATCCCGCCATCTCTGTGCCTAACTTCTCCACCTGCGATAAGTACAGAAAAATCTTTCTTAACACCTAATATAGCCGCAACATTAAGATTATTAGTTACAACTTTCAAATTTTCATGACCAAGAAGTGCTTTCGCGATTGTTTCTGTTGTAGTGCCTATGTTTATAAATAAGGAAGAGCCATTAGGTATCATACTAACTACATGCTGTGCTATTTTTTGTTTAGCTTCTAAGTCCATGATTTTTCTAGTTTGATATGCTGTATTCTGAATGCTTGAAATGGCACTAGCGCCGCCATGATGACGTCTCAATTTATTTAAATTAGCAAGATAAGCCAGATCTCGTCTTATTGTTTGTGGTGTAACTTCATAATGACTTACTAGTACTTCAATAGAAATTGAATCTCTTTCTTTTAATAATTTTAGTATGGATTCGTGTCTTTGGTCTTGAGTCATTTTTTTCGCATTTTAAATTTAGTTAATAGTAAATTATAGGTTAAGAGCTAACAAATGAAAATCACATATAAATAATTATATATTAAAGTTGTATTTTTGTTGTATGTAGCAATTAATCCATGTAATAGTACAAAAACGAAAATAACCGAAAGTAAAAGTGAAAAAATAATGAATAACTATATCCTTTCAATTGATCAAGGTACGACAAGTTCTAGAAGTGTGCTATTTGATTTAAATGGTAATATTGCATACCTAGAACAACAAGAATTTGACCAGCACTTTCCAAAAGATGGTTATGTAGAACATAAACCAGAAGTTCTGTACAGCAAACAATGACAGCTGTAATGAAACACCTAGACCCTCAACACGATAAGGTTATTGCCATTGGTATTACTAACCAACGTGAAACGACAATAGTATGGGATAAAATTACTGGTGAGCCCGTTTATAACGCGATTGTATGGCAAGATAGACGTACGTCAGAGTTATGTAATGATTTAAGGGCCGCAGAAAAAGAAGAGTTAATTAGAAAAAAAACCGGCCTTTTAATAGACCCATATTTTTCTGCAACTAAAATAAATTGGATTTTAGAAAATTGTCCCGATGCTAGAGAAAAAGCAGAAAAAGGCGATTTAATCTTCGGTACTGTCGACACTTATTTATTGTGGAAATTGACAGGCGGAAAAGAGCACCGCACAGACGCAACGAATGCTTCGCGAACTATGCTCTTTAATATTCATACCCAAGAATGGGACGTGGAATTACTTGAACTTCTGAATGTGCCAATAGAGATGTTACCAGAAGTAATGGATTCATCAGATGATTTTGGTGTAACAGATGAACGCTATTTAGGTTACGAAGTACCTATTCTTGCAATGGCAGGAGACCAACAGGCAGCGTTATTTGGGCAAACTTGTTTTCAACCAGGAATGGCTAAAAGTACCTATGGTACAGGATGCTTTATGATGGTTAACACTGGCGATAAAGTACTTGAATCTGAAAATAGACTTCTCAGTACAGTAGCTTATAGATTAAATGGGAAACCAACTTATGCGCTAGAGGGGAGTATTTTTATTGCAGGTGCTGCAATTCAATGGCTTAGAGACGGTCTACAATTAATCCAAAAAGCTGAAGAAACAGAGTCACTTGCATGCAATACCTCACTAGATCACGGTATATATATGGTACCCGCTTTTACAGGATTAGGTGCTCCTTATTGGGATTCTAATGCGCGAGGTGCAATTTTTGGCTTAACCCGAGATACGGGTATAAAAGAGATCGTAACAGCTGGATTACAATCAGTTTGTTTTCAAACTAAAGACCTTCAAAAGTCAATGGAAGCTGATGGCGTAAGACCACAGGTACTAAGAGTTGATGGCGGTATGGTAATAAATGGCTGGCTTATGCAATTTTTGTCTGATGTTTTAGGAGCCGAAGTTGACCGTTCGACCATAAGTGAAACTACTGCTTTGGGTGTAGCTTACTTAGCAGGTTTAAAAGCGGGTGTATTCCCATCACTTGAATCATTAGCGACTAACTGGAATTGCGATAAACGATTTGTTCCTAACATGACTAAATCAAAACGTGATGAATTATATGCCGGATGGTGTAATGCGGTAAAAAAAGTACAAAGCGAATAATAAGCCGCTTAACTATAAAACCATAGCAACATATCTATTAAGGTTTATTAGTGGAGACTATTTTTATGATACCACTACATACTCCAAGCGTAAAAATAAATAAGTTGATACTTATCTTATGGTAATTTTCAGCTGTAAAAAAGTTTCAAAATATTCATGGTTTATACTTATGCAATAGATATCATTATTGAGGGTGGTTTTATGTTTATAATTAATAAGGAATATTAAAATGTCACCTTTCTTAGCTGAAATACTAGGAACTGCACTGCTTATTTTAATTGGGGGCGGGGTTGTAGCCAATGACATACTAAAGAAAACACTAGGCCATGGCGGCGGTTGGATGACGATTACCACTGCTTGGGGACTTGGTGTTTTTATCGGCGTGGTTGTTGCCGGTCCCTATAGTGGAGCACACCTTAACCCTGCAGTAACAATAGGCTTAGCCGTAGCTGGATCATTTCCATGGTCCGAAGTTCCAAGTTATATTTTAGCGGAATTTATTGGCGCGATGGTTGGCGCTTCGTTAGTTTATGCAGTTTATAAAGATCATTTCGATGCCACTGACGATCCCACCTTAAAACGAGCTGTTTTCTGTACATCTCCAGCTATACCAAATACGTTTAGAAATATACTTAGTGAAATAATAGGGACCTTCGTTTTATTAATTTGTGTTTTTTACTTCTCTTCAGCTGAAATTGACGATGGCTCTGGCGTAAAAATAGGCTTAGGTTCAATAGGCGCTATACCTGTTGCTTTTGTTGTTTGGGGTATTGGACTTTCTCTGGGTGGGACTACTGGATATGCAATAAATCCAGCTCGAGATTTAGGCCCGCGAATTGTACATTCTTTATTACCAATAAAAGGTAAAATTGATAGTAACTGGGGTTACTCATGGATCCCGGTAGTTGGTCCAATAATAGGGAGTGTTTTAGCAGCTTTATTATATATATTAGTTAAATAATTGAAATATAGTTATTTAATTTTACTAAAAAATGATTATACACAGACTACTTTTCTGAACACACAAAAGAAAAATATAATTTATATAAGCAATATAGTTAAATAAAAAAGGGCGTGTAGCCCTTTTTTATTTAAAGCTAAGGCTATTACCAATACAAAAATATAAATAAAAAAGTATAAAAAATTTATATATCGCGACGGCGGAATTATCGATTACCACTTTGACTTAAAAATTAATAACCCAGGACTTATTTTATATCCGCATTTTAATAGTGAGCCAAAAGCAGGGTGGTTCGATAAAAATTTAAAACGTAAAGTATCACCACTTAATTACGATAATGTGGTAATGATCACTCCATCAAAAGAATTTATAGTAAGCTTACCTTACGGAAAAATCCCAGACAGAAACGACTTTACCGATCTTGATGCAGATACACGCATTAAATATTGGAATACCGTTTTTAGTGAGACTGAAAAGTTGGCTGAGGCGTTTGATGAAAAATTAAATAATGAAAGTTTCGATTCAAAGCCATATTAGTAATTTAATAGCTGACTATTGTAAAGTTAATATAATAGTTAGAGGCATAATAAATCTATAAATAGATATATTTATAGATAAAAAGGTAATCATATAATAAAGTTACGGTAATATTAAAAGTGAAAACAATTCATGGACTTGAAACATAAAAAATTATTTTATATATGAATCAAAAATAGGGAATAAGATGGAATCAACACATAAGATTACTAGTATAGAAAAATTTAATAAAATTAGATTAGAGTTTATATTTAAGAATAGTAAAAATAAAATTTTTAACTTTAGAAAAAAAAATCATCTAGTACAAGGTGAACCTTTTGAGTACGGCTTCAAAATAACAAACATAGGAGATGAGTTGTTCTCTGGAGCTCTTCTAAGCAAATTTAAAATTACTCTTTGTTCAATGAACATGGTTGTAAGCTCAAATAAAAAGCCCAATATTAAACAGCTAAATCCTAATGAAAGTACAGAGATCTATTTTGACGTAGTTACAATGGCTATCTCTGGTCCAATATGGATAGAAGCTGAGTTTGAAGCAAAGGATAAAGAAGTAACCATTTATACATATCAATATGATGTAAATCATAAAAATGATGAGAAATATGACGTTCCTAATAAGTGGGCAATGAATGATTTTGTCCAAGGAAGACTTGAATTATTACAAACAAATACTAATATACAGATTTTAATTTTAACAATAATCACTGTTCTTGAAGCTATTTTTGGGCTTGAGAATATTATAAAAAAAACATTTAGTATTCTAGGTTGTATTTTTAAAGGCATATCAGATTTTTTCTTATATCTATCATGATGTAGGGCTTCACCTACAAAGGCTTAACTTTCTGTCCTTTCAGATATTTCACCAATAATAAGAAGTAATTGATCCTGTAAATCAAGTAAATATAAATCTTGGGTTTTATGGTTTTTACTTAAGAGTTTTGTACATAGATTGGATTTTCTAGCAGACCATTTCTAGCGTTGTACTAACTGAACATGAACATCAGAGGGTTTTACCTTTCCCCAAAGGTAGACATTGTTTGTGCAATAGCTATTGCCCATAAATTACGTTATGTTAAATTGAATGGATTTTAATAAAGCGAGCGTGATTATACAAACCAGCTCGCTTTTAGGAGAGTAATTTGGTGGTTAATTAAGCTCTGAATCAACCCAAAACTTAGTTCCTTTTAATACAGCTTGTAGTGCAAGGCCATTTTCGGTTACAGAATATACAGTAACTTGATCTGCAATCGCTTCGGCAACCAGTGCACCGCCTTTATCTTCATATTTTGCTGCTGCATCAGCGTTTCCGCCAAATGCCCAACCATGTTCAATAAATCTGTTTAATGCAGCTTGGTTATGAAAAACCATTACAACGTTAAAATCTTTAACGCCTAAGCCAAGTCCTAAACCGGCTTCGCCCATATTCATGTAAGTCGATTTACCTGTGAGATTATTTCTAACAACACCGTAACCACCGCCAAAGCTAGCAAGCACTACATTTACATTCGCATTATCGAATACAGCATAACCAGCAGAGTTAGCAATTTGTTTTTTAACATCAGGTTTTTCAGCGTATAATTTATCCAATGTGTTTGCTTTCATACTTTGTACAAGTGAACGTTTTTCGCTTGGTGATGCACTACCTGTAGTAGCACACCCAGTTAACGCAACTGTTAAAGCAAGTACGCTTAGTATAATTAGTTTTTTCATAATGTTTTCCTTAATAAGATATAGCAACCAACAACCATAGAATAATCACGGTATTAAAATAATTAGAACTTTACTATGTCCAATACTAGACAGTATCGGACTTTAACGTTATTCTGTAAGTCTATTATTTAATTGAATATTTATACATTATGCTTGTTGCTTTGGTTGATACGTTAAAACAATTAAGATATCAAATTGCCCATCTAGATGACGGTACTCTCAATTCAGAATACCCAGAACTTGCATCCTTTATACAGGAAATTGGCTTGACTGTAACTGAATCAAAAGCTGATCTGACATTCTTGTATCAATTTTTATATGTTTATGGCCGAAAGTCAGAAGCCACTTATAGTCGTTTTCGAAATGAGCTTGAACGCTTTTATTTATGGTCATGGTTAATCGCAGAAAAATCAGTATTCGATTTAAAACGTGAAGATATTGAAGCTTACGTTGATTTTATGGTCGAACCCGATAAAGCATGGGCTGCAACTTCAGTGCAATGGCGTTATAAAGATGAACGAGGAATTCGTCGTTTAAACCAAAACTGGCGCCCTTTTATGCTTAAAGAATCCATTGCTAGTCAGCAAACTTTATCGTCTATGTTTACTGCTCTAAATGTATTTTATAAGTTTGCCTTATTAGAAGAAAAAACATTTGCTAACTTTGTCCCTGTTGTTAAAAAAAATAGTCCGTACTTAGTTGTTCAATCACAAATTCAAATTCCAGACACATTAAGCGATATTCAATGGGAATACGTTTTTGGTGTAACGCGTGATTTATGCGAACATAACCCTGATTTAGAGCGAAACTTATTTACGCTTGCCTGCTTAAAAGGTCTTTATTTACGAATTTCAGAATTATCTGAGCGCCCACAATGGTCGCCGGTGATGTCTCATTTTTGGCAAGATAATGATGGTTTTTGGTTTTTACGGATAATGGGAAAAGGTAATAAATTACGAGATGTAACCTTAAGCGATGATTTTGTTGAATATTTAAAACGTTATAGACTATACAGAGGTTTACCTGCCCTTCCCCGTGTTGATGAATCAGATCCTTTAGTTCATAAAATTCGCGGGCAAGGTGGTATGACCGTAAGGCAAATTAGGCGTTTAGTTCAACAAAGTTTTGATTATGCACAGCAATCATTACTTGATGATGGTTTTAAAGATGATGCTGAACAACTTGGCGCTGCAACTGCACATTGGCTTCGTCATACTGGTGCCACACATGATGCGCAAACCAGACCGCTTAAACATTTATCGGAAGATTTAGGCCATTCTAAAATTGCGACTACCGATCAAATTTATATTCAAACAAATATTAAAGAGCGAGCAAAGTCAGGACTTAAAAGGAAAATTTAATGGAGTATTTAGTAATAGCATTTATAGGCGGATTATTTTTAATTTATTCTTTAACACTTCGCCAGTTAGAAAAAACAGAAGTAACAGGCCCAATGTTTTTTGTTGTTGGCGGAATATGTTTAGCTTTAATGCTACCCAACGAAGGGGATAAAATAAAAGAAGGTGTTGATCTTTTATTACCATTTATAGAGCTTACGCTAAGTATATTTTTATTTTCTGATGCAGCTAAATCAAAGCTAAGTGTATTAAGGCATAGTTTTCAGTATCCTAGTTTACTATTGTTTGTTGCCCTACCCTTAACTTTGTTACTTGGTATTGCTGTTGCTTTATTTTTCTTTGCTGAGCTTTCACTTATTCAAGCGGCGTTGCTCGCTATTATTTTAACACCTACCGATGCAGCATTAAGTAAAGGGTTACTAGCAAGTACACAAGTGCCTGAAAAAATACGCGAAGGAATAAATACTGAAAGTGGTTTGAACGATGGATTATGCGTACCCATTTTTTTAATATTTATATTACTTGCTAAAAATCCTGATTCAGCAATTACTGCAACACAAACATTAAGTGTGTTTGGACGAGAGCTTGGCTTGGCTTTATTAATAGCTATTACAAGTATTGCTGTTTTCATACCGAGTTTAAACTTTGCAATGAAACGTCATTACTTTGCACAAAATACCAGTCCATTTTTATTACTCGGTTTTGCAATGGCTGTATTTTCTGTCACTCAGTATTTTCATGGCAGTGGTTTTATTGCGGTGTTTATTGCAGGCTTATTATTTGATAAATTTTCGACTGAAGAAGTTAGAACAGAATTAATTGAAGACTCAGAGCATATCGCAGATTTCACATCGTTAATGATTTGGTGCTTGTTCGGGTTTGTTTGTGCTTACTTAGTTATTCCTAAATTAAATACTGAAATTATAATTTACGCTTTGTTAAGTACAACATTGATTAGAATAATTCCAGTTATGCTGTCTCTGCAGTTTACGGCATTGAGTATTAAAGAGCGTTTTACATTTGCGTGGTTTGGGCCAAGAGGATTAGCATCAATTGTTTTTACATTGATGGTGATAGATACGCAAATAGAAAACAAATATCAAATAGCGACAATAGCAATGACGACTATTCTGTTTAGTGTATTTATACATGGTATTAGCACTAAACCTATTGCTGATAGTTTTGTTAAAAAATAATTATTTAAACTAGGTAAATTAAGAATACGTATTAAAAAAGGCGTAACGGTTATTTTCATCACTGATGAAGTTAATCGTTGCGCCTTTTTTTATTTAATAAATAATTTACTAATTTGTATTTAGATAAAAATATTTAAGTACTCTTATTTAAGTACTCTTATTTAAGTACTCTTATTTAAGTGAGCTTATTTTATAAAGTTATTTAAGAACCTGTGCTAGTAATTCAATTGGGTGTTTTGGTTTAAACTTTTCAAAACGTTTAACTTGGCTACGACAAGAAAATCCCGTAGATAAAAGTTGCTCAGGTTTATTTTTATCTACAATTGGTTTCCAGCTCATTTCGTAAAGCGCACGTGAGTTATCTTGATTTTGTGCTTCGTGGCCATAAGTTCCCGCCATTCCACAACAACCTGTATTTGTTGTTTTTAATGTTAAACCAATATCATTGAAAATTGTTTGCCATACATTTGCTGCTTTTGGCAGCGCAGTTGTTTCAGTACAATGACTCAGTAATGTAAATTCGGTATCTGTATTTTGCTTTGCGCTTAGTGATTTAAACGATTGTGTTTCTAGCCATTCATGGGCAAGCTGCACATTAAATTCGCCACGGTTATTTTCTAAAATTGTATTATATTCATCGCGGTAACACATAACGAGTGACGCATCTAAACCGACTAACGGTGCATTAATATCATTTAATTTATTTAAAAACTCGGCTGCATTTTTAGCTGTAACTTTAAATTCATGCAAAAAACCTTTTACGTGTTGCGGTTTACCATTTGGTTTAAAAGGTAATAGCATTGGTTTTTTGCCAAGTTGGGTTATTAAAGTAATAAAACTTTCTACTAATTCCGCTTCGTAAAAGCTCGTAAATGGGTCTTGTACTATTAATACATAGTCACTTTGTCGCTCTGAATTTAATTTATTTAATAAATCAAAATCAAATTTTTGTGTTTTAGTAACACGCTTTGAAAGTGCAGGAATACTTAACTGTGGTGTATCAACATAGCCAACCGTTTTTTTAATAACATTACTAACTAATGATGTTTTAACAATTGGGTTTATAACTTTAGCGAACTTTGCCATTAATGGCGCGCTATTTTCTATGTTACCAACAAGGTAATCTTTTAGCGGGCGTGCATAATAACTATGATAATAATTTAAAAAGCGCGAACGAAAAGTGGGTACATCTACTTTAATTGGGCATGCTGTTGTACATGCCTTACATGCTAAACATTCATCCATTGACGCTTTTACTTCGTGAGAAAAGTCGTATATACCTTTTCGTTTTTCGCGGCTATGAACAAAACGTTCCCACCAGGTAATGACTTCACCTTTGTTAAGTTGCTTTTCTACTTCGAGCAAATCTACATTTTTTGACTCTTGTAGACGAAGCCATTCGCGCATTAAACTTGCGCGTCCTTTTGGTGAATTACGGCGATCGCCAGTTACTTTATACGATGGACACATAGGTGAATTTTCATCGTAATTAAAGCATATGCCATTACCATTACAGGTCATTGCATTGTTAAAACTGGTTTTAACTTCTATTGATATTTGCTTATCAAAGTGCGATCTCTTTTGTCCATCTACACTAACTAGTGAGTCTTCACTATCGATAGGAGTGCATATTTTACCGGGGTTAATACGGTTGTTAGGATCGAAAGCTGTTTTTATTTTTCGAAGTTGCGTATATAAATGCTCACCAAAAAACTCAGGGCTATATTCACTACGGTAACCTTTACCGTGCTCGCCCCACATTAAACCGCCGTACTTAGCGGTTAGTTTTACGACCTGATCTGAAATAGTTCTAAGTAGTTTTTCTTGTTCTGGGTCACACATATCAAGTGCTGGGCGTACGTGTAAAACGCCCGCATCAACATGGCCAAACATACCATACTGTAAATTATGACTGTCGAGTAATGCTCTAAATTCGACAATATAATCTGCTAAATTTTCAGGCGGTACAGCGGTGTCTTCTGCAAAGGCGAGAGGTTTTTGGCTGCCTTTTACATTACCTAATAAACCCACTGACTTTTTACGCATTGCGTAAATTTTTAGTATATCGCTTTTATCACTGGTTAACTGATAACCAATAACGCCATTAGTTTGATTTTTTACGCATTCATCTAGAAGCTTACAAAGCGTGTCTACTTTGTCTTTTATATCATCGTTTGATACTGCATTAAACTCGACCATGTTAAGGCCTTGCATATCTTTATTTGGTACGTCGGTTATTAAGTCCGATACTAAATTCCAAATGATATCTTCACGCGCTAAGTTTAAAACTTTGCTATCAACGGTTTCTACCGATGTTGCACGTGCATCGACTAAAAATGGTGAATGACGAAGTGCTGAGTCAAAACTATCATACTTAATATTAATAAGCGTTTTGAATTCGGCAATAGGCGTTAGGTTTAATTTAGCTTCAGTTACTATACCTAATGAGCCTTCTGAACCCGTTATTAGTCGGCTCATGTCAAAAGTAAGTAAGTCATCACTTAGTACATGCTCTAGGTCGTAGCCGGTTAAAAAACGATTTAACCGTGGAAACTTAGCTAAAATAGCAGCGCGTTCATTAACTGAAATATCTAAAACTGTTTTATATAAACTACCAATTAATGAGTCTTGATTAGCTATAATTTGTGCTTTGTCGATGTCTATTGGGGAGGTACACATAGGTGTGCCATCAACTAAATAAGTTGTTAGCCCTAAAACATGATCGCTCGTTTTACCGTAAACTAACGAGCCTTGCCCCGATGCGTCAGTACTTATCATGCCACCAATAGTTGCCCTGTTACTGGTAGATAAATCGGGTGAGAAGAAAAAGCCATAAGGTTTTAAAAAGTCATTAAGTTGATCTTTTATTACGCCGGTTTGAACGCGTACCCAGCCTTCTTCTACATTTATTTCGAGGATTTCGCGCATATAGCGAGACAAATCTACAACAATACCAGGTGTTAACGATTGTCCGTTAGTGCCTGTTCCACCGCCACGAGGACCAAAAGTTAATGATAAAAACGGGTCGCGAGATGCTGTTTGCAGTGCGAGCTGAATATCTTTTTCATTTTTTGGAAAAATAACACCTTGCGGTATTTGCTGATACACACTGTTATCGGTTGAAGCGGTAATACGCGTTGCATAACTTGCGTCGGTGTCTCCGATAAAACCTTGGTTTGCAATGGTATTTAGGTAGTTTGCGACAAGTTCTGTCGCGGCATCTTGTTGTGTAATTGTTGCTATCATGACGGCGATATTTTAGGGCATTTGACTAATTATATCATGGTGATGGCGAATAGAAATTGAAGATTTTACAGTTTGTAACACTCTTTTAGTCGATTTTAATGCAGCTTAAATTATACTCAAGTTAACAAGTAATAAGGTGTATTATATGAAAAAATTACTATTACAGATCAGTGGCGTGTTATTTATTTTGCTAGGATTATTTTTTGCGATTGTAGCTAGGGCGTGTTGACCTTTGGTTGTTGAATTTGCAGCAGTTTAGGCAAGGCAGAGCCTATGTAGTGTGGTTACTCCCCATAAATAGGCGATAACGCAGCATAAATACCAAACATGCGCTGCCCAATGGGTTCTTTCTAAGGACGAGTAACTCTTTGTTGCCTACATGGATGTCATAGGTAAGATCTTAAGAAATTGAGTTGAAGCTCAATTCATGATCAAATGGTTGTTACCACACAAACCACAG